>NZ_JBNAZM010000008.1:0-147864 GCF_051195215.1 Arhodomonas sp. AD133
TTTGTAACATCTCCATCGGCAAACAATTGCCGATCACGTCAAAGCTTCCTTCCTGCCGCGCAGCGGCTTTGTGCAACGCTAGCGTAACGGGCCGGTTTGGAGCGCTAGCGGAAAACCGGTCCCGTTGACGCACTTGTTACGTGCTGATTTTGCACAGATGTTTGATTGTCTTTTCATGTTCTTTGCCGACCAAGCCAACATCTTGATGAAAACGAAATCCAGACCTTTTGATTTTCGCCGCATCAAGAGCCTTTTGCGCTTCTGAACCATCGTTATTGATTAATGCTTTAGAAGCATGCCACTTGAAATGATCCAACGGGAACGTCAGCCTATCAACATGCTCATCTAATACATTAAGCGCGGTGGTGTATTCGTGTTCGATTTTCCGATTCGCAACCAAATAGGGATAATCAAGGTACACACCTGTTTGGTGTTTAGGAAATTCCTTTTCTCTTTCAAGGACCTCTTTGAAGGCGGCAATGCATCTTTCGAGATCATTTAAGGCAAAGTATGCGTTTGCTTTTGCCAGTAATGCGCGAACGTCATCAAATTGATCTTTTCTTGATACAAAGTATTCGTTAACTAGACGAAGCGTAACCTTAGGATGATTCTCAGCCAACGTGAGAGCTTGGATTACCAAATACTGGTCTCGTTGCGTTCTCGCTCTTTTCAACTTTGAGTAGAAAAAATCTTCGATAGATTCGTTCCAATCTTTATTCCTGTACCAATCGTCAGATGACACGATGAGCCCTCAACACGTAACAGCTAAGCATTTATCCGTCGTGCGGAGCATGGCGGATAAATGTCTGTTGGACTGAGCCGCCCCGCAGTCTGCCGAGGCGCTGCTTCTAAGGGGATTGTATGGTTTGGCGCTCGGGGAGTCGAAGTCGCCGGAGGAGGGGCTGGCGTGGATCCGGGGTGTCGGCGTCCCCGAGGATACCGCTAGGCGGTGATAAATTGGCGCTCATGTCGGCAAATTCGGTGGACGCATGGCGCTCTCCGGGCCGTTTTCGGTGTTTCGGACATACGCACGCCCAGGCACCCACGGGGCCTGTCGGCGAACGTCGGTGACGTTGTCTCAGCTTAGCCGCTCGGTATCATCCGCTCTCCCGTCTGGGTGGTGCCAGTGCCGGGGCGGGCAACAGCGCCCCGGGGCGCAGCGCGCCCGTGCCACAGGCCGGACACGGGTAGCGCTCCTCGGTGTCGGCTACCCGGCCGGCCGCGGCGCCTTCGGCGGTGGGTTCGGGGCGCGCGAGACAGGCGCCGATACGCGCGAGCTTCGCACGGCGGCAACGGTTGGCGAGAAAGCCGTAGTGGCGGATCCGCATGAACCCCCTCGGTAGCACATGAAGCAGGAAACGCCGGACAAACTCCACGCCGGCCAGGTGCATGACCTTGGCCCGGTGGCCATCGGCGTAGTCGGTGTAGCGAAAGGCTACCGACTCCCCGTCGATGCCGAGGATGCGCGCATTGGAGATGGCGATACGGTGGCTGTAGCGGGCCAGGTAGCCCACCACGGTCTCGGCCTGGCCCAGGCAGGGCTTGGCGTAGACCACCACCTCGGTGCGCATGAGCTCGGCGAGGCGGTGATCCACGTCCGCCGGGGCCACGCGCGAAAGCGCGCCGGTACGCGCGGCCCGGCGCAGCAGGCTCGCCAGCCGACCGCGGAACTGCCGCGCCAGTGCCCGCACCGGGAACAGGTAGTGCCCCTTGGCCGTGCGCCAGCGACCCTCCGGGGTCAGCACGCCACCCGGGACGAGGCAATGCAGATGGATATGCTGGGTGAGCGTCTGCCCCCAGGTGTGTAGCACCGCGGTGAAGCCCAGCTCCCCGCCGAGGCGCTTGGGGTCGGCGGCGAAGGCCTTCAGCGTCCCGGCAGCCGCGGCGAAGAGGCTGTCATAGAGCACCGCGGGATGGAGCTGCGCCCAGCCATTGAGCCCGTGCGGCAGGGTGAAGACCAAGTGGTAGTAGGCGACCGGCAGGATCGTCTGGCTCTGGCGCTCGGCCCAACGCCGGGAGGCGCGCTGCTGGCAGCGCGGGCAGTGGCGGTCGCGGCAGGCGAAGTAGATCGGCTGTGCGTACGCACAGCGATCGCACTGCCAGTGCATGCCGCCCAGCGCCGGCGTGCGGCACTGCCCGAGGTGGCGGCTGACCTTTTGGCGCTGTCCGTCGAGCCGCTGCTCGGCGGCGAGCTCCGGCAGAAACCGCGCCAATACCGCTTGCAGATCGGTCGACTCAGCCATGGTTGACCTCCCCCAGGGTGGCCAGCAGGTCCCCATCCCAGCGCTCGCTCTCGCGGTCGTCGCCCACCCAGTGGAGGTAACGCTGGGTCGAGTGCAGGTCTTGGTGCCCCAGCAACTGTTGCAGCCGGTGCACCGGCAGGCCGCCCTCCAGCTGGTGGGTCGCGTAGGCATGGCGCAGGCCGTGGATACCACCCACCTTCACGACCCCGGCCCGGGCCTTAGCACGCGTGAACACGCGCTGCGCCGTGGAAATGCTAAGCGGTTGCTGCGGCGACGACACCCTGGGGAAGAGCCAGACCGGCGGGCGAACCACCCGGTAGTACGCGCGCAGCTGCGTCAACAACGTCGCCCCCAGCGGCACTAGGCGGTCCTTGGCCCCTTTACCCTGGCGTACCCGCAGCAGCCGGCGCTCGCCGTCGATATCGCACACCCGCAGCGCCATCAGCTCGCTCACCCGCAGTCCGGCCCCATAGCAAGTGGCCAGAAGCATGCGATGCTTCAGGTTGGCGCAGGCGGCAAGGATCGCCACCACCTCCCGGCGCGTGAGCAGCTCCGGAATGCGCTGCGCGCGCTTCGGGATCGCGATCGCCACGTCAAACGACGGCCAGCCCAGCACCCGCAGGTACAAAAACCGGATCGCGTTCAGATACAGCCGACAACTGGCTCCGGAGAGCTCGCGCTCACAGGCGAGGTAGCGGAAATACGCCCCCAACTCCGCCACACTCAATACCTCCGGTGAGCGGCGATAATATCGGGCCAAGTCCGTGACGGCGCCCAGGTAGCTCTGGTGGGTCCGCGCGGAGAAGCCACGCACGCGCATGGCCTCGATCATCTGCTGACGTAACGGCGTCATCTCTCATCTCCTAACACGGTTGCAGGAGATGAAAGTCTTGCCCAATCTCAGGAATGTGGAACGAAGGGAAGCCCCGCGAAGCGGTTTAGTTCAACAGCTAATAGGCGGACGTCGTCCGCGTTATAACACGGACTATGTCCGCATAATATGCATGCACCAAGACCCTTTGCTGTCTGCGACGGGGTCGCCTCGGGTCGGCACTAGCCCGGGGCTGGTCCAGCGCTCCGGCTCCCGCCAACGGCTGCATGCGGCAAGCGGACGGCGTGATAGGCGGACGCTTGCGGCAATACGCGCTTGCGCGCCGCTGGTCAGCGGGATACTGTATAGATATACAGCATCCTATGGAGGGGCAACAGCGTGTCACGGAAGAGCTCTCCATTTCTCGATCGTGTCCGTTCCGCGATCCAGGTGCGCCACTACAGCATTCGCACGGAAGAGGCGTACGTGACCTGGATCCGTCGGTTCATCCTGTACCACGACAAGCGGCACCCGCAAGACATGGGCACGGCGGAAGTCGCGGCATTTCTTACCGATCTGGCGACCACGAAAGGCGTCGCCGCGGCGACGCAGAACCAGGCGCTCAATGCCTTGGTGTTTCTTTACGACAAGGTTCTGGAGCAGCCGCTCGGTGAGATTGGCGGTATCGTACGGGCGAAGCCATCGCGCAAGTTACCGGTTGTTCTCACACCCGATGAGATCGGTCGGGTGCTTCGCGGGCTATCCGACGTGCACTGGCTCATTGCGTGCCTGCAGTACGGTTCGGGGTTGCGGCTGATGGAGAGTGTTAGCCTACCAAAGCGAGGACACGTGGATAGCTACCTATACCGCATTGACACCGTCGACGGTCTCGCCAAGATAAGGGATGGGAAGTTTCGCGCCGTCAGGTGGACACCGTCCTGCTATCCACACGAGATACTTAAGAAGCTCGAAAGCTCATTGCCTGAAGGTGCGGCGCTATTCCGCATCTGCTTCTACAGCTCGGAGCAAAAGGCCCGCTGGTCACAGCAATACGATTTCGCTGGCCGGAACACGCGGATCCTTCGCTGCCCGAAGGAAGCCGTTTTGGCCGCTGGCTTCTCTGAAAGCTGGGATGATGGTTTCCGGCAGGGAGAGGCGTACCTCTTTTGGACGCAGGAATCCGCACAAGGCGCCAGTGCACGCTTGAGCAACGTAGGGATTCCTCTGGAAACGTTTGAAGTTGCAGAGGGCGAGTCGTGGTTGCCCATGGGATCGATTTATTCACCCTTGGACGGGCTCGCCAAAATAACCGAACCCACACCCAAGCCAGATCAGGCTCACAGCGCCAGTGAAGAAGCATGTCCGGCCCGAGAGACATCCGGAGGCTGGATCGCCTCGTTGCGAAGGCTAACTTCAGCGTTCGGCTGCGCGTGAAAGATCTGGACTTCGCGCACCGCGCGATTTTCGTAAGGGACGGCAAGGGTGGCAAGGACCGCGTCGTCACGTTGCCCGATGAATTGATTCAGCCACTTCAGCGGCACCTGCAGTGGCGGCGGAACCTCTTCGAGCAGGACGTGCGAGCGGGCTTTGCATCCGTGCATCTCCCACATGCGCTGGCGAGAAAGTACCCGAACGCGCCCTGGGAGTGGGGTTGGCAATACGTGTTTCCGGCGGAGCGGATCAGCCAGGATCCCCGCAGCCTCGCCCGTCGCCGGCACCATGTCGATGAGAGCGCCGTTCAGAAAGCGGTTCGCCGAGCGGTCCGCGAAGCAGGCGTCGTCAAGCCCGCGAGTTGCCACACCCTGAGGCACTCCTTCGCCACGCACCTGCTCGAACGCGGCGCCGATATCCGTACGGTCCAGGAACAGCTAGGCCATGCGGACGTGCGCACCACGCAGATTTACACGCATGTCATCGAGCGTGGAGGCCGAGCTGTGAAGAGTCCGCTTACCGCCGTGCTATAGACGCCCCTGGTCCGGCCCACGGTGTGCCGCGGCCGCATCGGGTCTGCCAAATTGGCCACGCTGCGGAACAGCACTCGGCTCTCGTTGGCGATCTCCGGTTCACCCGCAGAGCATGAGTAAGGCCCGGCATAATAGCCGCCTCACTCTGTCTCCGTGAGAGATGCGCGAATTCCGCCGAATCCTGAGGCGGTGAGGTGCTGCCATTGCGGCCGAGCGCCGGTCCTGCGCCGGGGCATCCGGCACCGGCCCACAACGCTATCCGCCCTGGTCCCGCGGACGCAGGTACTGCCGGTAGAAGCGGTTCTGAAAACGGTGCTCCGGATCAAACGTGTTCTTCACTTCCAGGAGGCGATCGGCGTCTGGATACGCACGCTGAAACTGCCCACGTGCCGCGAAGCCCAGATATGGGAGGTAATAGTTGCCGCGGTTATCCAGCGCGGCGTCTATCAGCGCTCGTGTCCAACGGCGTGCCTGAGCCAGGGACCGAGCGTCGGCCCGTACGTTCAGGTACAGCACGACCGCCACCGAATTCCGCGATGCGTAGGCAAGTGCCGTCTCATCAAACCCTGGCAGGTAGCGCAGTGTGACGTTGAGCACGTTGACGTCGTGCTCCGCCAGGATGGTTCTCATGGAGTCGATGAACGGCTCGAACCGATCGAGCGGAACGAAGTATTCCTGGAGCACGTCGGCGTCCTCGTCGCTGTCCCGCTCGAGAAAGCGGATGGGCGGCCGCATGGCCTCGTTGCGGGTGGCAACGCTGCGCTCGTCGACAGGATCCACGACGCGTTGCTGCAGTTCCCAGCGCACCGACTTCCCAAGGTCTGACTCCCGCGAGAGATCGAAAACCAGCCGGTTGCGGAATCGATGCGCTTCCGGCTTCAGCGACGGTGGCGACTCGGGAGGCGAACCCACTCGGACATGATCCACCACGTACCCGTCCCGGAGAAAATCATCCCCCGGCGCGATCGAGAGCCGGCCGAAGTGCAGCTCCACGTCATCGCGCCCTACTATTCGATCGCGCAGGTAATCCGGATAGTCTCGGTAGTCGATTGACTCTACCCGTTTCTCCAGAGTGGCGTTGCCGACGAGCTGGAGCTCCGCCTCCAGGATGACGCCGATGAGGCCGTAGGACCCGACCATTGCCTCGAAGAGCTTCGGTTGCCGGCGGCGACTGACCTCTACCACCCTACCCGAGGCGAGCATCACCCGGATCTCCGTTACGGTATCGAGAACCGGTCCGTACCGGGGATCACGACCGTGCGCGTTGACGGCAATGGAGCCGCCGACGGTAAAGATATTCGACGATTGCATGACCGCGACCGCCAGCCCCAAGGGATTCACCGCCGCCTGAACGTCCGCCCACGTGGCGCCGGCCTGAACCCGCATCACGCGCCGCTCGGCGTTAACCGCCAGCACACGGTCGTAGGCCGACATGTCGAGCACGATCCCGTCACGCGCCCCGGTATGACCGCCCTGACTGTGCCGGGCACCTGCCATGGACACGGGTAGTCCGCGCTCATCCGCATACCGCAGCGCCCGCCGCACGTCTTCCTCGGTCGTGACGCGGACCACGCGGGTTACCTCAATGGGGTTCAGACCGGTGACGTCGTTGACGGTCTCGGCAGCCCGGATCGTCTCGCCAGCCATTAATACTGCGAGTGCGATCAGCCACAAAGCCAGGTGCAAAGGTCGAAGTCGGTTCGATAATGACAGCGTCATTCCGAACCCCCAATGCCCGGGGGCGTCCACGCAATACTTTCAAGAAAGCCAGGAACCGGCACGCGCTAGTGTGTCCGTTTGGACGTGTTATCAGGCGATCGCATCAGACACTTGATCATGAGGATCGCCCCCATTTCGGAGCCGTCAGCGAGTTTCTGTGTGGTCTCTCGGACCTTCTCATAACCGTTTTTGCGGTAGAAGCTTTCTGCGTTGTAAGACGCATTGAGCTCGAGCTCATCAACATCGTTGGCCAGACAGCACGCTTCCATGTTGCGGAGTAAGCCGGAACCAATGCCATGGTTGGAAAACTCCGGGTGAACATACAAGGCCTTGAGTTGGGATTGCGCGGGTAGCGCGATGCAGAAGCCAACCACCCTGCCGGTAGTTGCAACGGCGACTCCACAAAGCGTGGAATCGTTCACGATGAGGCTCGCGAGCCATTCTTGACGGGTTTCGTCTGGCACAGGTGACCACACGCGAAGGATATCGGCAGGGTAGTAATCGCTCGCAATAGCGTGAACGGACGCATAATGGGTCGACACCATATCGGGGGCGTCCTCGATAACGGCAGGGCGATATATCAATCGCGAAGCGCTCATTCTATCGCCAGGCCTCGGCAGTCGCGTGAGCCGTTGTGGCAAGACAGGGGGAGAGATGACAGCGTGTCACGAAGGCGCTTTCCCTTGCTCAATCGTGTCCTTTCGGTGATCCGGCCGCGCCAGTACAGCTGAACCTGGCTTCGTCTCTCAGATCACTTCGTTCGCGGCGTAGTCGCCCCGCGGAGGCCTTCATTGCGAGCTCCGCTATACACCCTCTCCCCCTGCCCCTCTCCCGTCAAGGGAGAGGGGGGTGCCGACTGCGTCGGCTTGGGGAAGGGGTTCCCACAGTGCTTCGATGCGCCGTGGTGGCGTCGACCTACAGCAGCACTTTCTCGATGCCGCCCGCCTGGGCCTTCTTGATGAAGCCTTCCTGCCAGCCGTCGCCGAGGAGGTGGTTGGCCATCTCGATGACGATGTAGTCGGCCTCCACGCCGGTATCGTCCTCGTAGCGGGAGAGGCCCTGGAGGCAGGCCGGGCAGGAGGTGAGCATCTTGACCTTGCCCTTCTCCGCCGTGGGCTGGCCGGTGAGCTCTTCGAGGCCCTTGTTGTACTCCTCTTCCTTGCGGAAGCGGACCTGGCTGGCGATATCCGGGCGGCTGACGGCGAACGTGCCGGCCTCGCCGCAGCAGCGGTCGTTGAGCGGCACTTCCTTGCCCATGAGGGTGCTGGCGGTCTTCTGGGCGTCGTGGGTCTTCATGGGTGTGTGGCAGGGGTCGTGGTACATGTACTGCACCCCGTCCACACCGTCGAGCTTGTAGCCCTTCTCCAGCAGGTACTCGTGGATGTCGAGCAACCGGCAACCCGGGAAGATCTGCTCGAACTCGTATTTGAGCAGCTGATCCATGCAGGTGCCGCAGGAGACGATCACCGTCTTGATGTCCATGTAGTTCAGCGTGTTGGCCACGCGGTGGAACAGCACACGGTTCTCGTTGGTGATCTGCTGGCCCTTGTCGATATCGCCGTTGGAGGTCTGCGGGTAACCGCAGCACAGGTACCCGGGCGGCAGCACGGTCTGGGCGCCCGCCTCGTAGAGCATCGCCATGGTGGCGAGGCCGATCTGGCTGAACAGCCGCTCCGAGCCGCAGCCGGGGAAGTAAAACACGGCGTCGGAGTCGTCGGTGACCTTCTCCGGGTTGCGGATGATCGGCACCACCTTGTCGTCCTCGAGCCCGAGCATGGCGCGCGTGGTCTTGGACGGCAGGTTCCCCGGCATGGGCTTTTTGACGAAGTGGACGACCTGCGCCGGCACGTTGGAAAGATCCCGGGTGTGGCGCGGGCGTTTCTTGGGCTGGGCGTCCGGGCGTTTCCCGCCGCTGCCGGCGAGGCCCACCTTCTTCGCCATGTTGAAGCCCAGGCGCTGGGCGCCGTAGCCCCACTCGATCATGCCCTTGCGCATGACGTTGATGGTCTGGGCATCCTTGACGTTGAGGAACGCCATGGAGGCCTTGGTCTGCGGGCTGGTGCGGCGGTGGCCCTTTTTCTTGAGGATGCCGCGCATCTTCACGGTGACATCGCCGAAGTCGATGTTCACCGGGCACGGCGTCACGCAACGGTGGCAAACGGTGCAATGGTCGGCGACGTCGTTCATCTCCTCCCAGTGCTGCAGCGAGATGCCGCGGCGGGTCTGCTCCTCGTAGAGCACCGCCTCGACCATCAGCCCGGTGGCGAGGATCTTGTTGCGCGGGTTGTAGAGCAGGTTCGCCCGCGGGATGTGCGTGGTGCACACAGGCTTGCACTTGCCGCAACGCAGGCAGTCCTTGATGTCCTCGTTGAGCTCGCCGAGCTCGGTGGCCTCCAGGATCAGCGCCTCCTGCTGGAGCAGCCGCAACGACGGCGTGTAGGCATCGGCGAGGCCGGAGCCCTTCAGGAGCTTGCCCCGGTTGAACCAGCCGTCCGGATCCACCTCGCGCTTGTAGTTGGCGAAGCGCTCGGAGACGGCCGGCTCCAGGTACTGCATTTTGGTGATGCCGATTCCGTGCTCGCCGGAAATCACGCCGTTGAGCTCGCCGGCGAACTCCATGACCTGATCCACGATCCGGTCGGCCTCGCGCATCATCTCGTAATCGTTGGAATTCACCGGGATATTGGTGTGCACGTTGCCGTCGCCGGCGTGCATGTGCAGCGCAACGAACAGGCGGCTGGAGAGCACCTCCTGGTGGATGGCGTCGATCTTCTTGCGCACCGGCTCCAGGTCGCGGCCGTCGAAGATCTCCTTCAGCCGCGTCTCCACCTCGCGGCGGTAGGAGATGCGCAGGCTGCGGCGCAGCAACAGGTTGGCGATGGTATCGCCCTCCCGACGGTCGGCGCGGGCGGTGTCGTCGAGCAGCGAGTTCAGCGCCACCGGGTCGCCGTCCATGTTGTCGAGGATGGCCTGCCAGCGGTCGGAGACCGCCACCAGATGCTCCACCGCGGACGTGCACTTGCGATGCAGAATCGAGCCGCCCTCTTCCGACGCCTCGTAGTGCTCACGATCCAGGTAGTCCGGCCGCTGCTTGAGCTCGGGAAGCGACCCGCTCAAGTGCTCACGTAGCGCATCGAGCAGGCGCAGCTTGTTCTTCAGGGACTGGACGATGTTGATCCGCTCGATGCCCTCGCTGTACTCGGCGAGCTTGTCGAGGGGGATGACCACGTCCTCGTTGATCTTGAACGCGTTGGTGTGCGAGGCGATGGCCGCAGTGCGCGAGCGGTCCGCCCAGAAGGTCTTGCGCGCTTCGGCGGATACGGCGACGAAGCCGTCGGCGTTGCGCTTGTTGGCCATGCGCACCATGCGCGAGGCGGCCTCCGCACAGGCGTTCTCGTCGTCGGCGGCGAGATCGGCGACGAGCACCATCTTGGGCTTCTCGCCGCGGGCACCCTTGGGCGCATAACCCACCGCGCGCACGTAGCGCTCGTCGAGGTGCTCCAGGCCGGCGAGCTTGACGCTGTCGTCGCCCTGGAGATCGTCGACGATCTCCACAATTGCCGGCACGGCCTCGTGCAGGTCGTAGCCGTAGAACTCCAGGCACACCGTGCGCATGTGCTGCGGCATGGTGTGGAGCACGAACCGCGCCGAAGTGATGAGGCCGTCGCAGCCCTCCTTCTGCACGCCGGGCACACCGTTCAAGAACTTGTCGGTGACGTCCTTGCCGAGACCCACCTTGCGGAAAGTGGACCCCGGAAACTCGATCACCTCCGGTTCGCCCTTGCGGGTCCTGCCGTCGGCCTCATAGCGGGTGACGCGGAAGCGCACGGTCTCCTGATCGTGGATCTTGCCCCGGTTGTGGTCCAGGCGCTCCACGTCGAGCCATTCCGCGTCCGGGGTGACCATACGCCAGGCCGCGAGGTTATCCAGCGCCGTGCCCCAGAGCACCGCCTTCTTGCCGCCGGCATTCATGGCGACGTTGCCGCCGATGGTGGAGGCGTCCTGGGAGGTGGGGTCCACGGCGAAGACATAGCCGTTCTTCTGCGCGATGTCGGAAACGCGCCGGGTGACCACGCCCGCCTCGGCACGCACCGTGGGCACGAGCTCCTCCACGCCGGGGAGCTCGGTCATCTCCACCTCGCCCAGGCCCTCGAGCTTCTCGGTGTTGATGACCACGCAATCCTCGTGCATGGGCACGGCGCCGCCGGTGTAGCCGGTGCCGCCGCCGCGGGGGATGATCACCAGCCCAAGATCGATGGAAGCCTTCACCAGGCTCGCCATCTCCTCCTCGGTGTCCGGACAGAGAACGACGAAGGGCACTTCCACGCGCCAGTCGGTGGCGTCGGTCTGGTGGGAGACGCGCGATAGCCCGTCGAAGCAGATGTTGTCTTCCCGGGTGTGGCGCGCGAAGGCGCGGCGCGCGGCCTCGCGCTTGCGCCGGGTTTCCTCGAACCACTGCTCGAACTCGCGCACGGTTCTGCGCGCCTGCTCGGCGAGGGCGAGCGCCTTCTCGTTGCCGTCGGCGCGCTCGACGATCTGGTCGAGGCGGTGATGCATGGCCTCGATGAGCTCGCGCCGGCGCTTGCGGCTGTCGAGCAGATCATCCTGGATGTAGGGGTTGCGCTTGACCACCCAGAGGTCGCCCAGGACCTCGAAGAGCATGCGGGCGGAGATGCCTGTGCGGCGGCTGGAACGCAGCTCGTTGAGCGTATTCCAGGCGTCCTCGCCCATGTAGCGCAGGACGATCTCGCGGTCGGAAAACGATGTGTAGTTATAGGGAATCTCGCGGATGCGGGTAGTCGTAGTCATTCAGCTCGCGTGCTATTCCGCTGCGAAGAAGAGCCTCGCATCATACAAATGTTCTCGCCCCATTGCAGGGCCATCTGACGTAACGTCATCTACCGGTAACGCCCCAATGTGCCGGATATCGGAGCGGGGCACGCACCAGGAGCAATGATGGATGCCTACAGCGCGCACGGCGCCCCTTTCGCACTGGGTCGGGCTCTGGGAGAGCGGGCATGTGCGGCCTTCGCTGAAGTCATCCGACCGAACCCGGCGTTCGAGCGTCTCCGACGCCGGGTTCCATATGGCTGGCTGGCCGACGTCGCCGCACGAATCCGTGCGGACTTCCCGAACGTTTGGAACGAGCTACAGGGCTTGGCGGCGGGTCTGGAACAACCCTTCGAGGACGTGTTGGTCTGGAACTGCCGGGGTGATATTACGCCGACCGACCCGGAGGGCTGCAGCTCCGTGGCTGCCGCGAGCAGCGACGGCATCTGGCTCGCCCACAACGGGGACGGCGATCCGGCGCTGCGCGAGCACTGCTTCCTGGTCGACGCGGTCCCGGACGACGGTCCGGCCTTTTTCACCTTCTGCTATCCTGGCTCCCTGCCCGGCCACACGCTGGCGATGAACGCTGCGGGGCTTGCCTATACGGTGAACAATCTCCGGCTTACGCAGTGCCCCACCGGCATCCCGCGCATGGTGACCGCTCGCGCGCTGCTGACCTGCTCCGGCGTGGAGGAAGCACTGGCGGTGCTGCGCCGAACCCGGCGAACCGGCGGTTTCCACTTCATGATGGCCGATTCGCGCCACCGTGCGCCCGTTTCCGTGGAGGCGCCGATTCAGCGGGTTTCCGTCGAAGCCGTTGCAACCGTCAGCGCGCACGCCAATCACCTCGTGCACCCTGACTGCGCGCACTTGCCCCAACGCATCACCGATTCCTCGCGAGCCCGCCAGGCACGACTCAACGCCTGGCGGGAACAACTCAACGTCCCCGCTACCCCTGACGCGCTACTCGCGATTCTCGGCGACCACAGCGACGCGGTATTGCCCGTTCACCGTACAGACCCCAACGACCCGGACGGCGAGAACACGCTGGCGACCGCCGTTTTCCGTGTAGATACCGGAGGCGTCACCGCTAGCGTGCGCACGGCGCCGAACGCGCCGGTGTCGGCGAAGCGACGATTCACTCCGACATAGTCCCAGTCGGCTCGCGTCGCACGCCCGGATACTTTCGAAACGCTAACGTCGTAGGCACTGTTCTCCCGGCGCCCAAGAGTGAGCCCTTCCCTCACCCGGGGAGGCCGCGTATATCTGACGAACCGCCAGTTCCGCCGGGTCACGCTCAATATGGACCCGGCTAACATCGCCACCCATGAGCATCACTTCCAGTTCCACGACCCCACCACGCCGCTGCCCGCCCGCCTCATCGCGGACAGTGGCAAAAGCGTGCCCCTCAACGGTGGAGCAGAGCCCCCTTCCCTAGCTACATCCACAACAGGGACCCCACCAGCAACGCTGGGTCTACCGGGGATCAGCGTGCCCGCGGGGCTCACGGCGGAAGGGCTCCCCGTGGGGCTGGAGCTAGACGGGCCGTCGCGCTTACTAATCTTCTCAGAAGTATTGTCATACGTCAGAGCACCACAGCGGCCCGGGGGCAAGACGCGTTCGCGCCGGCGTGGCTGGGTCACGTCAAGCGAGCGCAACGCCGCCACCGGGTCGCTGTGGCGCTCCCTTTGGGCCGGTCTGTGCGCCGATGGGATCTGCGTTGCTCACCGCTTGTGTAGCCCGGCTACACGGCGCGCCTCGCGCCTTGCCCCATCGGCGCACAGTCCGGCTGACGCATGACAATACTTCTGAGAAGATTAGTAATCGCCGCGGCAGGAACCATTGAGCCTTTGCGGCTGGCCACTCCGGGCCCGGTGGTCGCTGGCGTGTAGACGCTCGGCGGGTTGCACCTCCTCGGCAATCGCGGTGGAACTCCAAGCGCTTCGATGGGGATTTCACCGAACCGAAGCTGATTTCGCATACCGCTTGTCAATTCGCCGGCAGAACCCGCCTTGCAAACCCGTATTCCCCATCAATGATTCGGTAGAGGTGCCGCTAGCCGGGGTGATGCGCCGCTCGGTGCGCGACCGAGGCGGGCAGCGACGCATCCAATACGGAGGCAGCTTATTGCCGGTTAGCGCTCGGTCAGCGCGAAGCGGCGGGAGTTTCGGCCATGGACGAGCGAGCGAACGGGCTGAAGACCATCTTCGCCAATATTCCCCTACGTGCGCGACTACTGATCATGGTCGCCCCCCTCACACTGGCCCTGCTGGCGTTCATCGTCATTCAGGTGGAGCAGGCCTGGCAGCGCAAGGGGGTTGCCAACGGTGCGTACTTCACGGCTGAGCTCGCCGTTGCCATCGGCGACGCCGTGCACGATCTGCAACACGAGCGCGGGTTGTCGGCGACGTATCTGGAGAATCCCGACCGATCCCTCCGTACGCAGCTCACCGGCAAGCACAGCGATACCGAAGAGACCCTGGCCGCCCTGAAACAGAGACTGCGGGATCGATCCGCACTCGCGGAGACAGGCGTGTCGATCGCAGGCGTCGAGCGAGGCGTCGAGCGCGTGCCACAGTTCCGGCGTCAGGTGCTGTCGCAGTCCATGAGCGCCGACGAGGCCGTGGAATCCTATTCCCGGGTGATCGCCAACCTTATCGGGGTGATCGAACGCCTGGCGGAGACCATGCCGGCGGGCACGCTCGCCGACACCACCCGAACGCTGACCCGGCTCATCGGCGTTCAGGAAGCGGCAGGGAAGGAACGGGCAGCGCTCTCACGGGCGACAGCGACCGGTACACTTCCGCTGCCCCTGCGCGACACGGCCATCGGCCTTGCCTCGGAACAGGCCGTACTGGTGCATCTCGCGCGGGAAAGTGCACCGGCAGCGGTTGCCGACCGCGTGACGGACCAGCGCGCCGATCGCGTACGGGCGCTGCGCGAACGCATCTTTGCCGGCAATGTCGGGAGCGTCTCCCAGCAACAGTGGTGGCAAGCCGCCTCGGAACGCATCGACGGGCTGTTTCAGTCCCAGGAGGCGGTCAACGACTACCTGCTCACCGTGGCCAAGGCGCAACGCGCGTCCGCTTGGAACTCACTCATGCTGGCCGCGGGCCTGGGCGTGATGATTCTCGCCGCGCTCGCGCTGACCTGGATACTCGCGGAGGACATTCGCAGCCGGCTCGCCGCACTCTATGACACGGTCGAGACCGTCGAGCGTACCTCGGACCTCACCCGGCGCAGCGGCATGAGCAGTCGCGACGAAATCGGCGGCCTCGCCGAACGACTGGACCGGATGCTGGCCCGGTTCGCCGTCACCGTTGGCAGCGTTGCCCAAGCCACCGGCGAGCTTGCCACCCCCGCGGAGCAGCTCGCCACCGTCAGCCAGCAACTGCGCGACGGCATCCAGCGCCAGCAAAGCGAGACCGATCAGGTCGCCAGCGCCATGAACGAGATGACGGCGGCAATACAGGAAGTCGCACGCAACGCCTCCGAGGCGTCCAATGCCGCCACCGACAGCGATCAGCGCACACGCGATGTGGATCAGCAGGTCGCCGACGTAAGCCAGGATGTCACCGACGTCGCCGCCGCGGTAGAACAGGTCACGACCCTGATGCGCTCCCTGGAGGAGCGCGCCGAGCAGATGAGCCAGGTCGTCGACATCATCCAGAGCGTGACGGAGCAGACCAACCTGCTGGCTCTCAACGCCTCTATCGAGGCGGCACGGGCCGGCGAGCACGGGCGTGGTTTCGCGGTCGTGGCAACGGAAGTGCGCTCGCTGGCGCAGAAGACCAGTGAATCCACCGACAGCATCCGCGAGCTGATCGGCGGCCTGCAGAAAGTGGCGTTGGAAGGCGTCACCGCAGTCCAGCGCGGACACGAGAAGGTCTCCACAACCCGCGAGGCTTCCGAATCGGCCCGTCAGGCGCTGGAGGAGATCACGGCTTCGGTGAGCGCCATGGCCGACATGACCAGCCAGATCGCCACGGCGACCGAAGAGCAGAGTGCCACCGCCGACGAGATCAACCGGAACATCACCAGCATCTGCCAGATCGGCGAGGAAACAGCCAACGGCGCCCGGGACACCTCCGGGGCGAGCGACGAGCTCGCCCGGCTCGCCGCCCGGCTGCAGGAGCAGGTCCAGCAGTTCAAAGTATGACGAACGCCGGTATGCGCCCGCCGGAACAGCTTCCGGCGGGCGCAGCATGCCACCGCTACGGCGCCTCACCGCCCTCCGGGCCATAGAAGATCACCCAGGTGGCGAAATCCTCGCTGAACTGCTCGAAGCGATGGACGACGCCCGCCGGCACGAACAGCACTTCGCCCACGGTAACGGGGTGGCGCTGATCGGCCTTGACGAAGTGCCCGGCACCGGAGGCGATCACGTAGACCTCGTCCCGTGTGTGGGGTTGCTGGCGATCCACCTTGTCCGGTTTGTAGTATTCGATGGCCAGCGAACCGTGCTCGAAGAGTAGCGCCACCTCACCCCCGCCCTGCTCGACGAGGCGTTGCAACGCGTGGTCCACGGTCATGCGTGGGGCCCGCCCGTTCATGACCGCCCCTGCGTCGACGCCGTGCGCTGCGGATCCGTGGCAAGGTACGGCGGCAATGACGCGGCAGCCCCGTAGGGCGCTGGCACCGCCTCTCCGACCACCTGGTGCAGCGGCACGACGCCCGCCCAGTGCGGCAGTCCGCGATCGCCCTCCAGGTCCTTCGGTGGACCACTTCGACGCTTGAAGCTCACCTCGTCCATGGACACCGCGATGACGCCCGTGGAGGCAAGCTCCTTGCGGTTGGCAGCACGGCAATCCGCCGACCGCCCCGGCATCACGTGGTCGACGATCCGGTCGAGCATGTCCGCTTTCACGTGGCCATCCTCCTCCGCGCGCGAGGTACCCGTCACCACCACCGAACGGAAGTTCACGGAGTGCTTGAGACCGGACTTCGCCAGCACGAGGCCATCGAGCAGCGTGACCGCCACCGTCACCGGCAGGCCACCGGCCAGGGCCCGGAAAAACCGCCCCCCGCGCGCGGCGTGCAGCCAGAGTGCGTTGTCGGCCCGTGCGTAGACCATGGGCAGGCACACGGGCCTGTCCCCGAGGGCGAACGCCACGTGGGCCACCAGGGCCTCGTCGAGCACGGCGTGGGCAGCCTCGCGAGTCTCGCTCATCGTGTTTCTCTCCTGTACTCGATCAGGGTTCGCCCTCTAGGCTAGAGAATATTGGATTATCCAAAAGGTCCATTTTCGGCGCATACAACTGGTCCAATTGGAGCCCCCTTGTCACCGACGGCAGCCACTACTGGCCACAAACGCCGGGCCCTGTACGAGGCGCTGAGAGCGGACATCCTCGCCGGGCGGCTGCACCCGGGCGACCGGCTGCCGGCCAGCCGCGAGGCCGCACGCACACACGGATGCGCACGCAACACGGTGGTGGATGTCTATGAGCGGCTTCAGGCTCATGGATACGTGGAAACCCGGCGCGGTGCCGGTACCTTCGTGGCCGACGGCGCGGCGGCGGCGGAAACCGGCACCGAGCGCTCCGCCGTGACCCCGGCACTGGCACCGGCGGCCCTTCACGCCATGGCACACCTGCGCGAGCGCCACGAGCAGCGACCCCATGGCGAAGCGGCGGTGGACTTCCAGTACGGGGCGGTGGCCGTGGACGAGGGGCTGCGCCGGGCCTGGCGGGTTGCCCTCGCCCGTGCCGGTCACGAGCTCGCGACCGCCTATCCGCCCGCCGCCGGTGATCCGCGCCTGCGCCAGGCGGTAGCCGACCACCTGCGCCGGCGTCGCCGAATGGTGGTGGATCCGGACCGCATCGTGATCACCGATGGCTCCCAACAGGGACTCTCCCTGGTCGCCCAGGCCCTGCTCGAACCCGGCCGCCGGGTGGTCATGGAGGAGCCCGGGTATCCCGGCGCGCGGGTGGTCTTCGAAGCCAGTGGGGCGGACACGCACCACCAGAGCATCGACAGTGACGGACTGGTAACCGACGACCTACCCCAAAGTGCCTCTCTCGCTTACGCGACCCCGAGCCACCAGTTCCCGACCGGCGGCGTTCTGGTCCTCGCGCGCCGACGGGCATTGTTGCGCTGGGCGGAGACGGCCGGTGCGTTCATTTTCGAAGACGACTACGACAGCGAATTCCGTCACGAGGGTCCGCCCCTGGAAACCCTGCATTCGCTGGATACCCAGGGCCGGGTCATCTACGGTGGCACGTTCTCCAAAGCGCTCTCACCCGCCATACGTCTGGGTTTCCTGGTATTGCCACCGGGACTGGTCGAACCGGTCAGAGCGCTCAAATGGCTCGGGGACCGGGCCACCACGACGCCGGTGCAAGTCGCGCTCGCCGAGCTCATCGAGCGTGGCGAGATGGAGCGGTTCATTCGGCGCACGCAAAAACGTCTGCAGCGCACGAGGGATGCGCTCATACGCGCCCTGCGCGCGGCGTTCTCGGACGCCGTCGTGGTAACGGGCGCCCACACCGGGATGCACCTCGTCGCGCACTTCCCTGCCCTGGCGGCGGAGGCGACCCCGCGGCTCGTCGACGCGGCCGCCACCCGCGGGGTGCGCATCTATCCCTTGTCCATGTATCGCGCTGCCGAACCGGGAACGACGAACACCGCAGCGATCCTTCTCGGCTACGCCACCGTCTCCGCCGAGATAATACCGGCGAGCGTCGACGCGCTGGCCGACGCATACCGCGACGTAACAGCCGCGCATGGCCGCCTGGGTACGTGACGGCACCGATGTCCCATTGATTCGTTCGGCACGACACCGATGCCCCACTGGCGGTCAATCTCTCCGGCCTCAACCGTGAGACCTGATCAGCGCGCCGCCGACGCGCGCCTGCGCTCGCCTTCGGCCGGTTGCGTCACCGTCTGACGGCCACCGCCGGTGAACAGGCCACGCATGTCCTCGATTGCCAGATACAGGCAGGGGATGAGGAACAGCAGAATCGCCGAGGAGAACACGATCCCGTAGCCCAGCGATATCGCCATGGGGATGATGAACCGAGCCTGCATCGAGGTTTCGAAGATCATCGGTGCGAGCCCGCCGAAGGTGGTCATCGTAGTGAGCAGGATCGGCCGAAAACGGCGCACCCCGGCGGCCAGCACCGACTCCTCCGGCGAGCTGCCCTCCCGCCGGCGGGCGTTGGCGTAGTCGATCATCACCAGCGAGCCGTTCACCACGACGCCCCCCAGCGCAATCATCCCCATGATGCTGATCATGCTGAGGCTGTAGCCCATGATGAGATGCCCGAGGATGGCGCCGACGATGCCGAAGGGAATCGCCGCCATCACGATCATGGGCTGGAAGTAGCTGCGGAAGGGCAGCGCGAGCAGCACGTAGATGCCCAGCAATGCCAGCGTCACGGTCTGGAAGAAGCTCTGGATGGCCTCGCGCATGCTCTCCTGGCGGCCGCCGAAGGAGTGGGACAGGCCCGGGAAGTCACGTTCGAGCTGGGGCAGCATCTCGCTGCGGAGCTCGCTTAGCACCCGGTTGGTCTGCTCGATGGGAGCAACATCCGCCGTCACCGTGAGCACGCGCCGGCCGTTGTCCCGGCTGATGCTGGTGAGCGCGCGACCCCGCTCGATGCGCGCGACCCCGGCGAGCGGCACGAACTCGCCCCCGGGGGTCCGGACCATGAACGAAGACACCGCTGCCTCGCTGTCGGTGGCCTCCGGCGGGAGCTGAACGCGCACCGTGACCTCGTTACCCCCGCGCAGCAACTTCAATGCCTCGGTACCGTAGAAAGCGGAACGAACCTGACGGGCGATGTCGTCGGCGGTGAGCCCCAGCGCCCTGCCACTCTCCGTGAGCCGCAGATTCCACTCCGGGTTGCCCTGCTGATAACCATCGTCCACGTCGCTCACGTAGTTGAGCTCCGCCAGCCGTTCCGCAAGGGCGGCGCTCGCACGGCTCAGGGTATCCACGTTGGCGTGGCTCAGCTCCACGGTGACGGCTGCCCCGCCGCCGGGCCCGCCGCGGTCGGCGTCGAAGCTGAACGACTCCACGCCCAGGACCTCGCCGGTGGCCTCACGCCAGCGCCGCACGAACTCGCCGGTACTGATCGGCCGCTCGTCCGCTGGTGTGAGATACACCCGTACCTCGACGGCGTCGCCCTCGATCTCGGTGTAGATCGCCTCGCCCAGGGACTCGCCACCGTTGCCCGCCACGACCGTCTCCGCGGACGATTCCAGGCGCGCGCGAACGCGTTCCAGATCGGCCATGGGCGAACCATAGGACAACGTCGCCGTGACCTCGGCGGTGTCCGACTCCACCCGCGGCATGAGGATGAACCCCATGCGCCCGCTCATGGCGTAGGCGAGCGTTACCGAGAGCAGCACCACCGCCGCACCGAGCGTCACGTAGCGCCACCGCACCGCGAGCTGGAGTACCGGCCCGTAGCCGTGCTCGATGAACCGGCTCACCGCGCGGCTGAAGCGTTGCTGGAGGCGGTGAAGCCTGGCGCCGGGACCGGTGGTGCCGCCCTCGCGGGTGTGCCCGAGGTGGGCCGGCAGTACGATCAGGGCCTCGATGAGCGATATGGCGAACACCGTGCCCACCACCACCGGGATGACCGCCCAGATCTGGCCGAATGCCCCGGGAATGAGCGCTAGCGGCAGGAAGGCGACGATATTGGTGAGCACGCTCACCACGATGGGAATGGCGATGTCCTGCGCGCCGCGGGTGGCGGCCTCCAGAAAGCCCATTCCTCGCTGTCGGTACTCGTAGATGTTCTCGCCGGCGACGATGGCGTCGTCCACCACGATGCCGAGCGCGATGATGAACGCGAACAACGAGACCATGTTGATGGAGACATCGAACCACGGAAGAAACAGGAACGCGCCCAGGAACGAGGTGGGAATGCCCACCGTTACCCAGAAGGCGAGCTTGAACTCGAGGAACAGGCTCAGCACCGCCAGCACCAGCAGCAACCCGATGAAACCGTTCTGCATCAGCAGCTCCAGGCGCTGCTGGTAAACCTCCGAGGCGTCACTCTGGATATCCACGTCGATCTGGGGTGGCAGGCCCGTGCGAATCTCCGGCAATACGGCGCGGGTCGCCTCGGAAACCCCGATGGGCGTCTCGTCCCCCACCCGGAAGACCTCCACCTCGATCGCCGGCCGGCCCTGGTAAGTGGAGATCTCGTCGACGTCGCGTGAGAAGGCCTCGCGGATGGTGGCAATGTCCTCCAGGCGGACGATGGCCCCCCCGGCGCCGGCGCGTATGACGATGTCCCGGAATGCCGCCGCCTGGGTGCGGCGCTCGTCCACCTTGAGCAGAATCTCGCCGCCCTCGGTCTCCACAGTGCCGGCGGAACGATCGCGGGCATTGCCGGCCACCGCCTCGGCGACATCCGAGAGGCTCAGCCCGTAGGCGCGCAGCGCGCCCTCCCGCACATCGATGTGGATTTCGTAGTCGCGCACGTTCTCCAGAGCGGTCTGGGTGACACCGTCGGCGAGGAGGATGCCGTCGCGCACCTGCTCGGCGGCGGCGCGCAGGGTATGGTCGGGCACGTCACCGTGGACGAGGATGTCGAGCACGTCCCGGCGCCAGCCGCTGAACTCGACCTGCGGGTCCTCGGCGTCACCGGGGAAAGTGTCGATCATGTCCACGGCGCGGGTGACGTCCTGGTAGGCGCGCTGGAGGTCGTACCCCTCGATCAGCTCCAGGATCACCGTGCCGCTGCCCTCACCGGCACGGGCGGTGATGTCCTTGACACCCTGAAGGCCGGTGACCGCCTCTTCGATGGGCAGCACCACGCCTTTCTCGATTTGCTCCGGCGTCGCCCCCGGGTAGGCAACGCTCACGTCGATGGCGTCGCGCTGGAAGCCCGGAAACACCTCCTGGGTGATGCGGGTGGTCATGTAAAGACCACCGAGGATGAGCACCAGCATCAGCAGGTTGGGCGCTACCCGGTGTTCGACGAACCAGCCGACGATACCCCGCTGGCGTCGCTCAATCGCCATTGCGGTTAGCCCCCGCCCCGGAGTCGCCGACGCGCAGCGGCATCCCCGCCGCCGGCGTGGAGATGCGCGAGGTGACGATGCGCTCGCCCGCCTCCAGTCCATCGGTGACGATTACGCGCTGCCTGTCCCGGTAGGCGATCTCCACCTCGCGAAATGCCAGCTCGTCGTCTGCGGTCATCACCCAGACGGTATTGCCGTCGTGTAGCCACGCCGGGTCCAGGGCAACGGCGTCGTCCACGGAGCGCCCCTGCACCGCGCCGCGCACGAAGGCCCCCAGGAGAACACGCGGCACCGCCTCGTCAGCCTCGCGGCCCAGCGGGTCATCGATGGCCACCTGCAGCCGCGCCATGCGGCCGTTCTCCTCCAGGCGATCGATCAGCGCCGTGACGTAGCCGGTGCGGTAGACGCCGTCCCGCCAGGCGTTCTCGTAGTGCAATCGCACGGCGGAGCCTCGGCTCTCGCCGTCCGGCGGCACATCGATCCACTGGAGCGCACTTACCGGAACCGTCAGCTCCACCCACCATCGGTCCAGGCCCACGAGCGTGCCCAGGTCGGTGGAAGAACCAACCTCGGCACCCGGGGCGACATCACGCGAAATCACCAGTCCATCGAAAGGTGCCGCGACCGACGTGTACGAGAGATCCAGCTCCGCCTCGGCGATCTGAGCCCGCGCCGCGGCTACGTCCGCCTGCGCACTGCGAAGCTGGGGCTGGCGCAGGATGAGCTCGCGCTCGTCCTCGGTGACGGATTCACCGAGGAGCTCGTACTCGCGCTCGGCGACTGCCTGTTGGCCGCGCTCCAGCGCAAGATCCGCCTGAGCGCGGGTGAGCTCGGCGCGGGCACTCTCCAGCGCGAGCTCATAGGGGCGGGCTTCCAACTCGACGAGGGGTTGTCCCGCCATGACCCGCCGTCCGGGGTCGAAGGCGGCCGCCACGTTCTCCACCCGCCCGGAGATCCGCGGGCGCAGCACGAGCTCCCGGGAGGCCTCGACCTCTCCCCACGCGGTCACCGTAATACGCTCCGAGCCCACGCGCGCCTGCGTCACCCCCACGAGCCGGGCGGTACGCTCAGGCGGTGCCCGCCGGCCCACCTGCTCCTCCGCGGAGAGCAGCCAGTACGCCAGCGCCGCACCAACGGCCACCAGGGCGAGGGCGAGCACGGCGTGGATCAGTCGTCTACCGCGGTGACCGCCGTCCGTCACGAGGGCACCCGACGCCTGCGCTGCCCCCTCATCGTCTCGGTACATCAATTACCCTCGGTGCTATCGAGTCCGGTCTCGCCGAAGCCACCACCGGCGACCGTGCGAATCAGCGCGATACGGTCGAGCAGCAGCTCCCAGCGCGCCTCCAGGACGTCACGCTGGGTGTCCTGCAGGCTCGACAGGGCGTCGAGCACGTCCAGATAATTGGCTGCACCCTTCAAGTAGCGCAGGCGAAGCTGCTGGTGGGCGCGCTCGGCGAGCTCCAGCTCCCTTTCCAATCCTTGGAGCACGCGGCGGTCCGTACGTTCCGCGATCAGCGCCTGCTCCACCTCCGCGGCAGCGTCCACCGCCGCCTGGGCGTACTCGTTGAAAGCAACCGCCCGGGCCGCACGGTCACGCTCCACCTGGGCCTCCAGCGCACCGCCACGAATGAGCGGCACGGCGAGCGAAGCGGCCAGCTGCGTCACCCAGTCTTCGAAAAGAGCCGCCGGTGCCAGCGCCGAAGACGTTAGAGAAGCCGACAGATCCAGGCTTGGATACTGCGCGGCGATGGCGCTCGCCACCTCCGCGTCCGCCGACCGCACCCGCAGATAGGCAGCCGCCAGGTCCGGCCGCTCCCGCAACCAACCGGCAGGCACCCCGATGGCCGGGCGCGGTGGAACCATAACCCGCTCATGGCCCGCCGGCAGCGCAAGCGCCTCCGGTGGACGTCCCACCAGAGCGGCGAGATCCGTGCGCTGGCGCTGAACCTCGCCGCGTGCGGTCTCCAGCCGAGTGGCGGTCTGCTCGCTCAGCTGGCGCTGGCGCAGGAGCTCGTCCAGGTTCGCCTGGCCGTTACGGTAGCGCACCCGCACCAGCTCGGCGATCTGCTCGCTGACCTCGAGCTGACGCTGCAGCAAGGCGACGACAGCGCGCTGACGCAGCAACGTGTAGTACGTAGTCGCCACCTCCGCTGTCAGCGACACCGCAGCCGCACGCAGATCGAACCGGGTCGCCTGCGCCTCCAGCCGCGCTGCGGTGGCCTCGGCAGCAACACCGCCCCAGAGATCCACCTCGTAACCCGCGACCAGACCGGCGCTGTAGCTGTCTCCCCCGGTGGAACCATTGCGCTGATCGCTTGCCTCGACGGTGCCATCGAGACTGGGCTTGAGATCGGCGCCCTCGATGCGAACCACCGCCCGCGCCTGGCGCAGCCGCGCACGCGCGGCGGCCATGGAGAAGCTGCCGGCCATGGCCGCACTCTCCAGCCGGTTGAGCGCCTGGTCGTCGAAATGGCGCCACCAGCGCGATGGCAGCACCGCCTCGCCTTCGGTGGAGAACGAATCGGGCAGCGGCACCTGAGCCGTGGATTCATGCCGCCCCGGGGCGCATCCGATGAGTGTGGCGGCGGCAATGAAGCACGCGACGGCGATAACCGACGCTCGGGTTACTGACATCGAATAGTGGCTCCTCTGGTACAGACGCATTATCGACGGCTGGAGACAGGCCGGGAAAGCGTGGCACTCCGATATTCACATTTGTTCACAATTGCGCAATCGCCCGTGCGGCGGCATACCGCAAAATCAGCAGCCATCTGCCCTCGATCACAATGCGCAATAGCTCGCCAACGCACGGTTGCAGCGGCAGGATGATCGGCTCACCCTTGGGGTGAGACGTCCGGCGCTGCCTGCCGCCGCGAACCACGGCACTCGGAACCGACGGCCGGGTTTCGGATCGAATGCTGCGGTGAAACGCGACCAACGGGGGCGACCAAAGGAGAGCGCAACAAATAGCATTCAACCGACTGCATCACAATTTACGCACGACAAAGGTTGGCTTGGAGCGTATCTCGACTCATAATGTCGGGGTTTTTGCGCTGCCGTTCGATCGCCAACGCTCCGACGCGGCAGGCGCCACCGCCGACTGGACTCCAAGGACAGCCCTGGCGAGGTATTCATGACCACTCACGTTCTGGTGGTCGACGATTCGACCATGTCGCGCAAGATCACCGTTCGCGCGCTTCCCGAGAACTGGGCGGGGGAAATCGTGCAGCTCGACAACGGCGCCGACGCCGTGGCCGCATGCCGCGACCGTTCCGTGGACGTCATGCTCCTGGATCTGACCATGCCCGGGATGAGCGGCTTCGACGTGCTCGAGGCCCTGCGCGAGATCGACGCGGCACCACCGGTCGTGGTCATTTCCGCGGATGCGCAGCCCAAGGCCGAGGAGCGCGCCCGCGAGCTGGGGGCACGGGGATTCGTGCGCAAGCCGGTACAACCCGACGCTTTGGCAGCGACCCTCCGCGACGCCGGACTCCTATGAGCGTGCAGCCGTTCTCCACCGATCAGCAGGACGCGTTACAGGAATTGGCCAATATGGCCATGGGACGCGCCGGTGCGGTACTGGCGGAAATGCTCGACGCCTATATCGAGCTTTCCGTTCCGCGCGTGCGCCTGATCGACTCCGACGCCCTGAGTGATGCGGTCATGGAGCTCACCCAGACCCGTGAATCGGTAGCGGCGGTACGGCAGTCGTTCGTGGACGGTCTCAACGGCGAAGCCATCGCCTTGTTCAGCGAGCAAGGCTGCCGGGGGCTCGCCGATCTGCTCGGCCATGACCTCGTTACCGAGGATGTCGAGCGCGAATTGCTGCTGGACGTGAGCAACATCCTCCTCGGTTCGGTCCTGCGCGGGCTCGCCGATCACACTTCGACGCGCCTGTCTCTCAGCCGCCCGACCATCCTCACGCTCTCCGCTCCTGTGTCGAAACTGCTGCATCCCGAACACCTTGCCTGGGACCAGGCGCTGCTCGTGGAGGTCAACTTCAGCCTCACCGAACGCGGTTTCGCCTGCCATCTCGTGCTCCTTATGCCCGAGGACAGCATCGACACCATGCGCGCCGCCGTGAACCGCCTCCTGGAGGATATCGGCTAGTGCGCTGGATCAGACGCCGGCACGCTATGAAAGTGCCCCTCTCTCGCCGCAGACCGCACTGCGACCTGTCGCCGTGCCAGGCCCTGGCGCGAATGGGGTACTTGCAAATGCGGCGAATCCCCGCTCCAGGACGTTAGCCGCTGTGATGATTCCCGCGACCCTGCTCAAGAGCGTTGTCGATCAGATCAACGTCGGCGTGGTCGTGATCGACGGCGACGCCCGGGTGCGCCTGTGCAATCGATTCATGGAGATTCATAGCGGGCACTCGGCGGAGAATCTGCTCGGCCACGACCTGTTCGCCTGCTTTCCCGAGCTGCCACGGCGGTGGTTCGAGGCCAAGATCCGTGGCGTCATGCTCACACGACAGTCCGCATTCAGCGCCTGGGAACAACGCCCACGACTATTCCACTTCGCCAACCGCCGCCCCCTCACCGGCGGCGTGGACTGGATGTACCAGAACTGCGACTTCCTCCCGCTCGTGGACGAGGACACCGATACCGTCGAAGGCGTGTGCGTGATTGTCCACGACGTCACCGACATTGCGGTGTACCAGCGCGAGCTGCAGGCAACCAAGGCGCACCTGGCGAAGCTCAGCGTGAGCGATCCGCTCACCGGTGTGGCAAACCGGCGCCACCTGGAAGACGTGCTCGCCATCGAGCTCAAGCGCAGCCGCCGTCATGATCTCACGCTGTCGGTGCTGATGTTCGACATCGACCACTTCAAGCGGATCAACGACACCCACGGCCACCTGGCAGGCGACGAGGTCATCTGCCACGTGACCCGGCTGGCCGAACAAAGCCTGCGCGATTCCGACACCCTCGGCCGTTACGGCGGCGAGGAATTCACACTCATCCTGCCGGAAACCGGCCTTACCGGGGCACAGGCAGTTGCCGAACGCCTCTGTCGCACCATTGCGGAAACGCCTGCCATGGTGGAGGACACACCGATCCACACCACCGTGAGCATCGGCGTCGCCGAGCGCCAGTCCGACGAGACGAACCACGACGGTCTGCTCGACCGCGCCGACGCCGGTCTCTATCAGGCCAAGCTCAGGGGCCGCAACCAGGTCGCCGTAGCTGAGTAAGTAAAAGGTCTCAAGTTGAACGTTTCAGGTTCCACGTTTCGGGAGGCCGCCGCGTTGCCTCGCTTCGCCGCCGTGCACCGTGGCAAAACGATGCACGGCGCCTGCCTCGTGAAACTTGCTATCTGAAACTTCGAACTCGCCCCCGCTCACTCCATGGTCGGCATGACGAACTCGCTGCCCTCACGCACGCCCTTGGGCCAGCGCTGGGTTACCGTTTTCATCTGCGTGTAGAAACGCACCGCCTCCGGGCCGTGGGCGTGGAGGACGCCGAAGCGCGAGCGCTTCCAGCCACCGAAGCTGTGGAAGGCCATGGGCACGGGGATGGGCACGTTCACGCCGACCATGCCCGCCTGGATACGATCAGCGTAGGTGCGCGCGGCCTCGCCGTCGCGGGTGAAGATCGCGGTGCCGTTGCCGAATTCGTGGGCGTTGACGAGCTCGACGGCCTCGTCGAAGTCGCCGGCGCGCACCACAGAGAGCACGGGGCCGAAGATCTCTTCGCGGTAGATGCGCATGTCCGGACGCACCCGGTCGAAGAGGCAGCCGCCGAGGAAGAAGCCCTCCTCGTGGCCGGGGACACTGAAGCCGCGGCCGTCGACGACGAGCTCGGCGCCCTCGGCGACGCCGGTGTCGACGTAGCCGCGGACTTTGTCCAGGTGCTCGCGGGTGACCAGCGGCCCCATCTCCGGCTCGGGATCGCGGTCGAGGCCGTTGCCGACAGTGAGCGTGCCCAGCCGCTCGACGAGCTTGGCGACCAGGCGGTCGGCGGTCGCCTCGCCCACGGGCACGGCGACGGAGACGGCCATGCAACGCTCGCCGGCGCTGCCGTACGCCGCGCCCATGAGCGCGTCGACGGCATCGTCGAGATCGGCATCGGGCATCACCACGAGGTGGTTCTTGGCGCCGCCGAGCGCCTGCACGCGCTTGCCGTGAGCCGCCCCAGTAGCGTAGATGGCCTCGGCGATCGGGGTGGAGCCGACGAAACTCACCGCCCCCACGCGCTCGTCTGTGAGCAGGGTGTCGACGGCCTCCTTGTCGCCGTTGACCACGTTGAACACGCCCGCCGGCAGCCCCGCCTCGGTCAAGAGCTCGGCGAGCAGCAGCGCCGTCGTCGGGTCCTTCTCCGAAGGCTTGAGCACGAAGGTGTTGCCGCAGGCGAGCGCCACCGGGAACATCCACATGGGCACCATCGCCGGGAAGTTGAACGGGGTGATGCCCGCGCACACGCCCACCGGCTGCTGCAGCGAGAAGGAGTCGACGCCGGTACCCACGTTCAGCGAGTGCTCGCCCTTCAACAGATGCGGGATGCCGCAGGCGAACTCCACCACCTCCATGCCGCGGATAACCTCGCCCCTGGCGTCGGAGAAGACCTTGCCGTGCTCGCGGGTGATGGCCTCGGCGAGGCGGTCGAGGTTGGCCTCCAGCAGCTCCTTGAACTTGAACATCACCCGCGCGCGGCGCAGCGGCGTGGTCCCCGCCCATCCCGGCAGCGCCGCCTCGGCGGCGGCGATGGCCGCGCGGGTCTGCTCCACGGAGGCAAGAGCGACCTCCGCGCTCTGCGCGCCGGTAGCGGGGTTGAAGACAGGCGCCCGGCGGCGGCCAGAATCGGCGACCACGGCGCCGTCGATGTAGTGGTGAATCGTGCCGTCGGTAGCGACGCTGGGTGCAGGGGTACTCATCAATCAGTCCTCGCTAGTAGAAGGTTTTTATGTCAGCGGCGACGCACTGGATTCGCGGCGAGTGATCGATTGCGAGTTCCAAGTGGCAAGTTTCAAGCGCCACGCGGCAGCCGGCACGTCGGCCAGCGCTTCGCGCTCGCCGACCTACGATGATGCTGCCTCGTTAGCGACGCGGCAGCGCACCGCTGGACGGCAGGGCAGAGGCTTGAGACTTGCCACTCGCGAGGTTGCGACGAAGCGCCGCTCGCGCGGCAAATCGGTTATGCCGGCTTCCGGTGCGTTTATCGCGCACGGGAGCGGGCCTGCAGCCAACGCCCTACACCGCAAGCTCCACGTCTGAAGTTCAACGATCTGGCCACGGCACGTAATCGGCCCGAGCCGGCACAGCGGACACCCCGCGGACTTGCCACTTGAAACTTTCAACCTGAAACTCGGCGCACCGCGCCGCTCCTAGTCACTGCGTATGCCCTCGAACAGCCAGGCGTGGTCCGGATCGTTCTGGAATAACCACTGGCGTTTCGGCCCCGCCATGACGTTCAGGTAATAGAGGTCATAGCCCGCCGGCGCGCCCACCGGGTGATAGCCGCGGGGGACCATCACGCAGTCGCCGTGCTCCACGGCCAGCGCCTCGTCCAGGGAGCGGTCGTCGGTGTAGATGCGTTGGAAGGCGAAGCCCTGGCGCGGATTGAGGCGGTGGTAGTACGTCTCCTCGAGCTGCGTTTCCTCGGTCTCGCGGTCGGTGTCGTGCTTGTGGGGCGGGTAGCTCGACCAGTTGCCGCCGGGGGTGTAGACCTCCACGAGCAGCAGACTGTCCGCCGGCTCGGAGTCGGGCAGCAGATTATGGATGCGCCGGCGCATGGAGCCGGTGCCGCGGTTCATGGTGTCCACGTCTTCCGGGCGGATGAGGCGAGGCTTGTGAGTACCCTTGCCCGGTGCGGAGCACAGCGCCACCTCCACGTCGGTCACCGCCTCCAGGCGCACTTGGTCGCCGTCGGGGACATAAAGCACGTAGGCGGGTGTCTGCTCGAAGACATCCATGCGGCCGCCGATCTCGCCCCAGTCCTCGTTCGCGGTCTGCGCCCGGGCACGGCCGGTGAGCATCACCACGCCGAGCTCCCGGCTGCCGGTTTTCCGCTCCAGCGTCTCGCCGGCCTTGAGCTCATAGACCTCGAAGCCCACGTATTGCCAGCCAGCGGACTCCGGGGTGACGGCGAGCACGCGCCCGTCGGCCTCGCGCTCATGGGGTCTGGCGATGAGGTTTGGCATAGTCGCCTCCTGACAAGTGCCTGTCGATATTCGGGACAACTCGTTGGTCTTCAAGCTTGCGCTGCGCCATAGGCGTAGGGTGGGTGAAGCAACGCGCAACCCACCATCCGGGCACGAACGGCTATCAACGCAGGCCCGCGGCCGCCGTCTCGCGGTCGAGGTAATCGAAGCCCATGCGCGCATAGGTAAGCGGATGCGCCTTCTCCGGGTCCTGCTCAGCTTCCACCACGACCCAGCCCGAGTAGTCGAGCGCGGCCAGATGACGGAACAGCGGCGGGTAATCGATGAAGCCATCCCCCGGGACGGTGAACGCGCCGGCGAGCACTGCATCCAGGAAGCTCGAATCCGCCGCCCGCGCCTGCTCGAGCACGTCTCGCCGAATGTCCTTGCAATGGACGTGGTTGACGCGCGGCCCATGCTTGTCGATCACCCGCTGTGGGTCACCGCCGGCGTAGACGAGATGCCCGGTATCCAGCAACAGACCGACCGACTCACCGGTCCCCGCCATGAGCCGATCGATCTCCTCCTCGGTCTCCACCACCGTGCCCATATGGTGGTGATAGGCCATGCGGACACCCTGCTCGGCCAGGTAATCGGCCACCACCGTTAGCCGTTCGCAGAAGCCTTGCCACTCGATGTCGCTCATGCGCGGCCGCCGGGAGACCGGCGTGGTACGATCACCGTGCACACAGCCAGTGACCTCGCAGAAGACCATGGCGGTGCATCCCTGGCTTTTCAGTAGTTCCAAGTGTTTCTGAACAGCTTCGATCTCTGCCTCGGCGCTGCGTTCGAGCAGCTGCGCGCTATACCAGCCAGAAACCAGGTTCAGATCGAACTCCGCCAGCTTCGCCTCGAGCGCCTGGGGCTCCCGAGGAAACTTGTTACCCATCTCGATGCCCTCGAAACCCGCTTCCCGCGCCTCGGCCAGGCAGATCTCAAGCGGCGTCTCCCCGCCCAGCGAGGGCATGTCGTCATTGCTCCAGGTGATCGGGTTGATGCCGAGACGTACGGTCATTGCGGGCTCCCGGGTGTGAGTTGCGAGTTTCGGGTTGCGAGTTTCAGGTCGCGCGGGGCGACCGTAGTGCGTTCTTTGGCCGCGGAACTCCAAGCGAAAGTTTCAAGTTGCAAGTCAAAAGAAACGCATTTCCGTTCAGTAGGCTGGCCGCCGCCACGGCACGGCCGCTCCCGCTTTGTACTTGCCACTTTCCTCTTGCCACTCGACTACGGCCTTTGCCGGCGTTTGTTCGCCTCGTAGCCCTGCCGCGCCTCCGTCACCTCCTGGCGCTCGGAGCGTTCGGGGACGGGCACGTCCCACCAGGCGCCGCCCTCGGCAGTGCTCGGTCCCGGGTCGGTGGCGAGGCTGATGACATAGGTGCGCTCCGCCGCGCGGGCGCGCTCCAGGGCCGCTTCCAGCGCGGCGATGCCCTCGACGTACTCGGCCTCCGCGCCCAAGGCACGGGCATGGGCGGCGAAATCCACCGGTGGCGCGCCTTCGCCGGCTTGCCAGGTGTCGGCGAGGAGGTTGTTGAACGGCGCCCCGCCGCAGGCCTGCTGGAGGCGGTTGATGCAGCCGAAGCCGCGGTTGTCGAGGACGACCACGATGAGCTTCGCCCCCATGGCTACCGAGGTGGCGAGCTCGGAGTTGAGCATGAGGTAGCTGCCGTCACCGACGAGCACGAACACCTCGCGCTCCGGCTGGGCGAGCTTCACCCCAAGGCCACCGGCGATCTCGTAGCCCATGCACGAATAGCCGTACTCCAGGTGATAGCCGCCCGGGGACTTCACCCGCCAGAGCTTGTGGAGCTCACCGGGCAGACCGCCGGCGGCGCAAACCACGATTCCATCCTCCCGACTGAAACGGTTCACCGCCCCCAGCACCTGCATGTCGGTGGGCTGTAACCGGCCGTCGTCGGCGGTGACGGTGTCGATCACCGCCGACCAGTCGTCCCAGGCGTGGTGGGCACGCTCGATCCATTGCGTCGGCGCGCGATGCCCACCCAGGGCTTCACCCAGCGCTGCCAGGCCCACATCGGCGTCGGCGACCAGCGGCACAGCGTCGTGCTTGGCCGCGTCGAAGCGCTGGACGTTGAGGCCAATGAGCTGCAAGTCCGGGTCCTGGAAGACCGAACGGGAAGCGGTCGGGAAATCGGCCAGACGTGTCCCCACCGCCAGCACCACGTCCGCCTCGGCGGCCAGGGCATTGGCCGCCGCTGTGCCGGTCACCCCGACGGCGCCGACGTTCGCCGGATGCTCGGCGGTAAGCGTGCCCTTGCCGGCCTGGGTCTCAGCAACGGGAATCCCGTGGCGCTCGGCGAACTCACCGAGGCGTTCACGGGCACCCGCGTAGTGCACGCCACCACCGGCAACGATGAGGGGGCGTTGGGCCGAGCGCAGCCGCGTCACCGCCTCGGCGAGCTCGTCGGCGTCCGGCTGAGGACGGCGTGGCCTGTGAACACGGGGACGGAAGAAGGCTTCCGGGTAGTCATAAGCCTCCGCCTGCACGTCCTGGGGCAACGCGATGGTCACCGGCCCGCAGTCGGCGGGATCGGTAAGCGTCGCCACCGCCTGGGGAAGACTGCGCAGCAGCTGCTCCGGTCGGGTGATACGGTCCCAGTAGCGCGAGACCGGGCGGAAACAGTCATTTACCGTGGTCGTGGGGTCATCGAAGTGCTCGACCTGCTGCAGCACCGGATCAGGAGCGCGCGTGGCGAATGTGTCCCCCGGCAACAACAGTACCGGCAGGCGGTTGACGTGCGCGAGCGCGGCCGCGGTGACCAGGTTGGTCGCCCCCGGACCGATGGAGGTGGTGCACGCCATCATGCGCCGACGCTCGTGCGCCTTGGCATAGGCAATCGCGGTGTGCGCCATCGCCTGCTCGTTGTGGCCGCGGAACGTGGGCAGCGCCTCGCGGGCGTGATAGAGCGCCTCACCCAAACCGGCGACGTTGCCGTGGCCGAAGATCGCGAACACGCCGGCGACGAGCGGCACACGTTCGCCGTCGATGTCGGTGTACTGATTGGCGAGATAGCGCACCAACGCCTGCGCCATTGTGAGTCGAACCGTGGACATCGCCCTCTCCTTATCGATGATCCGGCTATGCCTGTCCCCGCGGGGGTACCGTCACGCTCGTGCGAGCCTGCTGCCACAGGTCGACGATCTCGCGGTAGCGTTCGGCGACCTCGGCGACCACGCGCTCGTCGTCGATCTCGCCGTCGAGCCACCGCCGCGAAGGGTCGGCGAAAATGCTGCGCCCAACCGCGAACCCTTTACACCAGGGCTGGGCGGCGGCGGCGCGGAACCCTGCGGCGAGCGCCTCGGCCGGGGCCTCCAGCCCCAACAGCAGCACGCCCCGGCAGTGCGGATCGCGCGCCTCGATTACTGCCGTGATGTGGGTCCAGGCCGCCTCGCTCGGCGCCTCCAGCTTCCACCAGTCGGGATAGACACCGAGCGCGTAGATGCGCTCCAGCGCACGCGCGACCGTACGGTCGTCCCGCCCGGTTTCGGCCGGTGGAATGATCTCCAGCAACAGCTCGTGGCCGGTGGCAACGCACGCTTCATAGAGAGCGCTCACCCGCGCGTCCTGCGCCACACGCAGGTCAGGTTCGTCATCCGGGTGATAGAAGACCAGGCACTTGACCACCTGCTCCTGCGGCCAGCGTGCGATCTCGAGCCCGACATTCGCACCCGCCTCGAAGGTTAACGGTCGCGAGCCGGGCTGCTCCACCGGCCGCCCGATCCACACGCCCTCGCCGGTGAGCGACTCGAGCACGTGCTCGCCGTAACGGCCGTCGACCAGCACACCGGCATTGCCGGCGAGCCCCGCCTGCGCCGCCGCCTCCCGGGCACCGCGGGCAATGAGCGCCTTCAGCGCGGGCAGCCGCGAGACGTCGGCGCCGCATTCGGCGGCCATGTCCTCGAGCTGCACGCGATGATCGAAGGCGAGCGCGCAGACTTCCGGCCAGTCCCGACGCCGGGTAGTCACCCTGTGGAGGTGATTCAATCGGGCGTCGCGGTCGGGCCGCGGCACGTGCTCGGCCCGGGCGAGATAGTCGTCGAGCTCGGTCTTGCTCGGCATCGCGGGCGTGCAACCGTGGCGGGACACCACCAGCGCTCCGCAGGCATTGGCATAACGCCCGCAGCTCCCCCAGTCCTCGCCGTTGAGGTACCCCCGCAGAAAGCCCGCCATGAAAGCGTCACCGGCACCGAGAACGTTCAGAACCTCGACCGCCACGCCCGGCACGGAAATTCCATCGTCGAGGCGTTCGGGAATCGCCTCGGGGAAAATGCTGCACCCCGTGGGACCGCGCTTGACCACGATGGCCGCGTCGGTGAGCTCGCGCAGCCGCCGCAGTGCGGCGATGGTGTCGGTGCTGCCGCCAGCGATATGGATTTCTTCCTCGGTGCCGACGATGAGATCGAACAGCCCCACGATGCCCTGCAAATGCTCGGTCACGCTCTGGGACGCGACGAAGCGCTCTTCACCTGCACCGTGACCGGTGAGCCCCCAGAGGACCGGGCGGTAGTCGATGTCGAAGACGCACCGCCCGCCCGCGGCTTTCATGTACTCAATGGCCCGGCGGCTCGTACGGTCCACCTGGCCGGTGGAGAAATGCGTGCCGGTGATGAGCAGCGTGCGTGCCGAAGCAATGAACGCCTCGTCGAAGTCCGCCACGTCCACCGCCATGTCCGCGCAGTTCTCGCGATAGAAGATCAACGGGAAAGTATCCCGGTCCTTGATACCGAGCAGCACCAGCCCCGTGAGCCGCTCCGGATCGGTGACCACGTGGCTCGTATCCACCCCTTCGGAGGCGAGTGTTTCGCGGACGAAGCGGCCCATGTGCTCGTCGCCCACGCGGGTGAGCATGGCGGAGCGCAGGCCCTGACGCGCGCTGCCGGTGGCAATGTTCAGCGACGAGCCGCCCACGTACTTGCGGAACGACTGCATGTCCTCCAGGCGGCTGCCGAGCTGGTCCCCGTAGAGATCCACCACTGCCCGGCCGAGACAGATCACGTCGAGTGGTTTGTCGGTCATGTCAGGCAAACCTCCGTTTCGGCGCGCTACGCCCGCGCCAGTGCATTCCGGTCAAACCGCCGGCAGCGCCTGCCAGGCACGCTCGGCGGCCGAGTGTTCGATAGCCTCGATGAGCCGCGAGACGCGTGAGGCTTCGCGAAAGTCCGGCGCGGCGCTTGTCCCCTCGCGCACGGCCGTCACCAGATCGCGCGCCTCCACGATCTTCTGGTCGTTAAAGCCGAGGCCGTGGCCTGGTGCCGGGGAGAACGCCCCGTAATCCGGGTGATCGGGCCCCAGCAGGATGGTGCGGTAGCCCTGCCGTCCGCGGGGGTCGGAGCCGGTGTACAGACGGATCTCGCTCATGCGCTCCTGGTCGAAGGCGATCGCCCCGCGGGTGCCGGTGATCTCGTAGGTGAGCCCCATCTTGCGGCCCACGGCCACGCGGCTGGTCTCAACGACGCCGCTGGCCCCGCCGGCGAAGCGCATCAGGCAGGCGGCCTCGTCGTCGTTCTCTACCGAGCGCGTGCGCGTGCGGTCTTCCGGAAGCGGGCGCTCGCGCACCACAGTGCGCAGGTCGGCACATACCTCCACCACCGACCCCACCAGGTAACGCGCCAGGTGCAGGATGTGGGCGCCGACGTCACCGAGAGCACCACTGCCGGACAGGGCTCGGTCACAGCGCCAGTTGAACGGCGCCGCCGGATCGGCGAGATAATCCTCGTTGTGGGTGCCGCGAAAATGCACCACATCCCCGATCTCGCCGCTCGCGATGATTTCGCGAACCAACGCCGTTGCGGGGTTCTTCGCGTAGTTGAAACCGACCAGGGTCACCACGCCGGCGGCCTCTGCGGCATCGGCCATGGCCTCGGCGTCAACGGCGGTGAGCGCGAGTGGTTTCTCGCAGTAGACGTGCTTGCCGGCCTCGATGGCCGCGAGTGCCATGGGCTTGTGTAGGTGGTTGGGCGAACACACGTCCACGATGTCCACGGCCGGATCGGTGACCAGCGTCGGCCAATCACCGCTACAGCGGGTGAACCCCAGCCGCTGCCCGGCGGCGCGGGCGTTCTCCTCGTCGGCGTCGGCGAGCACGGCGAGGTGCACCGCCCCCGCCTCCGGGAATACCGCCGGTAACGCCCGATAGGCGATGGTGTGGGCCTTGCCCATGAACCCGGAGCCGATCAGCCCGATACCCAGCTCGTTCATTGCGTTACGTCCACGCTCTCTCAGTGATCGCGAAGGGCCGCCCCGGCCCGCAGGCCGGGGCGCCACCGGGCTTTAGCGCACGCGCCCAGCGAGCTCCTTGACCAAGTCAACGTTTTCCTTGGTCACGAAACCGGGGCCGGAGCGGATGTTATTGGCGGGCATCAGGCCGTAGCGGCTATACAGCGCCAGTGTGACCACCGGCATATAGCCTTGGAGATAGGGCTGCTGATCGATGGCGAAGTCGACCACACCCGCCTGGATCGCCGCCGCGATGGGATCGCTCAGATCGAAGGTGGCAAAGTGGACCTTGCCGGCGACGCCGAGATCCTTGAGGGCACGAATCGTTGGATGGGCGGAATTGGGGCCCAGCGCCAGAATGCCGTTGGTATCCGGGTTCTGACGCAGATAGGCGGCCACTTTTTTCTGCACCTCAGTGGGATCGATACCGGCGTCGATCATCTGGTCACCGAGCTCGACGCCCAGGCCCTCGGCATACCCCCGGCAACGCTCCACCGACGCAGGGTTGGTGATGTAGTGGTTGACGCAGACGAAACGCGTCACCCCGGCTTCCTTGGCGCGTTCGCCAGCCTTCAGGCCGGCGTAGTGCTCCGGTTGCCCGACGTGCATGCTGGCGCCAAGCTCCGCGCTCTGCTCCTCGGTTCCGGAGTTGATCGTGATCACCGGAATCCCTCGCTGGACAGCCTTGCGAATCGGATCCTCGAGCACGTCGTAGTCCGCGATCGTCGTTATCAGGCCATCCGGTCGGGAAGCCACCGCCTGCTCGATAATCCGTGCCATGTTGGCCAGGTCGCCATTGGGCGGATTGCGGTACTCGACCTCCGCATTCACACGCTCGCCGGCTTCGTTGATGGCATTACGGACGGTGTTCCACCAGGAGTCCCCGTTGGGTGCGTGGCTGACGAGCACGAACCTCAGCGCCTCGTTGTTCTGCTGAGCCGCCACCGGCCCCGCCGCAAGCCCGAACGCGACCGCGCCTGCCGCGGCCATCGCCGACAGTCCGATCTTCCGCAACACGTTTCGCATCGTCTCTTCTCCTCCATTTGAGGGCCGTCCGGCCCCGTACCGGTAAAGCGGTTCGTTCTATCGCGCCGCAGTCTGATCCGTAGCCGCGGCACCATTGCGGGCGGCATCGGCGCGCTGGAACTCCGCGAGCTCCACTTCCAGCTCGTCGAGGACGGCACCGCCGGCCATCATTTCCAGTACCTCCTCGCGGCTGACGTCGCCCTTGGCGAAGGTGCCGAGGCTCTGACCGCGGTTGAGCAGCGTGAAGCGGTCGGCCACGGGAAAGGCGTGATGCACGTTGTGCGTGATGAGAATCACGGCGATGCCCTCGGCGCGTGCTTTGGCCACCGTCTTCATGACGTTGGCCGACTGTTTCACGCCAAGCGCCGCGGTGGGCTCGTCCAGGATGAGCACGCGCGCGCCGAAATGAATCGCCCGGGCAATCGCCAGGCTCTGGCGCTCGCCGCCGGACATGGTGCCGATGGCCTGCCCCGGGTCGCGCACCTCGATGCCCATGCGCGCCAACCCTTCGCAGGCAATGACGTCGGCGCGGTCGATGTCGAAGCGCTTGAACGGCCCCCAGCCCTTCGTGATCTCGCGACCCATGAAGAAGTTGCGGGTAATGCTCATCAGCGGTACCAGCGCGAGATCCTGGTATACGGTGGCGATGCCGCGGTCGAGCGCCTCACGGGGCGAGCCGAGCGTCACGGGTTTGCCATCGATGAGGTATTCGCCGTCGCTGGGCTGATGGACGCCCGCGAGGGTTTTTATCAGCGTCGATTTCCCGGCACCGTTGTCCCCCAGCAGGCAGTGCACTTCCGACGGTTTCACTTCGAAGGAGACGTCCTGCAGCGCGATCACCGACCCGAAGAAGCGGGAGACCTTGCGCAGTTCGAGGATGTTCTCGCTCATGGCTGACTCTCCCTTACCGGGCCTCGGTGACCCGCTTGCGGATGTAGTTGTTGAAGATCACCGCGACCAGCAGCATCGCGCCCACGAACACGCGGAACCAGGAGGACTCGACGCCGGTGAAGTAGAGCCCCATCTGGACCACGCCGAAGATGAGCGCACCGAAGCAGGCCCCCACCACGGTGCCGTAGCCCCCGGTGAGGAGCGTCCCGCCGATGACCGCCGCGACGATCGCCTCGAGCTCCTTGAGCACGCCACGGTCAGCCGACGCCGAGCCGAACTCGGTGACCTGGCAGGCGGCGTAGACGGTCGCGCAGAAGGCGGTGAACATGAACAGCGAGATCTTCACCCAGTCCGTAGGCACACCCACGTTCTTGGCCGCCTTGGCGTCACCACCGGAGGCGAAGATCCAGTTACCGTACTTGGTGCGCATCAGCACCCAGCTCGCCACCGCGGCAAGGCCGAGCCACCAGATGATCGACATGGGAATGCCCTGCACCACCGGCACGCCACCGACGAAGGTGTCGATCACACCGATATCCGCAAGCCACTGGAATAGCCAGCCGAAGGCGTCGCCGCCGAAGAGGTTGGCCAGCCAGTCGTCCTCGGGGTTGTCGATCACGCCACTGATGATGGTGCGGTTGGTCAGCGTCACCGACAGGCCGATGGTCAGGCCGCGGAGGATGAACAGGAATGCGAGCGTGACGATGAATGACGGCAACCCCGTTTTCACGACGATGTAGCCGTTGATGAAGCCGATAGCGAGCGCCAGCGCGAACGCGAAGATGATCGCTGCCCAGACCGGCCAGCCCCAGAACACGTTGGCGATGCCGATCATCATGCCGGAGAAGCCGATCATCGAGCCGATGGACAGATCGAACTCACCGGCGATCATGAGCATGGTGGCACCGATGGCGATGATGCCGAGCTCGGCGGAGACCTGGAGCCAGTTCAGGGTGCCATCCGGCGAGAACATCCCGGAGTCGGGCGCCACCAGGGCGAAGAACATGAACACCAGAATCACACCGGAGAGCGAACCGAGCTCCGGCCGGTTGAGCAGCTTGCGCACGCCCGAGATCCGCCGCACCCGTTCGTCACTGCCGGATGCGCTCTTCGGCGTGGCCGTCGCAGACGCCTGCGCCATGATCCTCTCCTCCATACCACGTTGATCGATCGACGGCGCTTGCGCGCCGAGCGCTCCCTTCACGCCCCCGGTCAGATCACCGGCGAGTCGCTGGAGTCTGGAATCGACTATAGTAGAAAGAAAATTCCATTACAACCCACTATGGAATTGTTATTCTATATGTAGTGGAACCAGCACCGGGAAGGCCGATACCATGCCGCGCATGAACACCAACCCACCCCAGACCCCGAGCGAGCTGCGCGCCGCCATCCTCGATAGCTACGAGGCGCTCAGTAAGCGACTGCAGCAGATCGCCCGCTTCGCCCTGGATCACCCCAACGACATGGCGCTGGAGACGATCGCAGTGATCGCGCGGCGCGCGGAGGTCCAACCCTCGGCCGTGATCCGCTTCGCCAAGGCGTTCGGCTTCAGCGGTTTCAGCGACATGCAACGGGTGTATCAGGCGCGGCTGGCGGAAACGGCACTCAGCTACAGCGAACGCATCCGCCGCCTGCGCGCCGAGCACACCCACAATGGCGAGCCCACCGTCTACGGCATGCTCCAGGAGTTCTGCGAGGCAAACACACTCTCTCTGGAGCATCTGCCCGAAACGGTGTCGGCGGACAAGCTCGAAGCAGCAGCGGATGTTCTTGCCCACGCTCGCGCCATTCACCTGTGCGGGCATCGACGTTCGTTTCCCGTGGTGGCCTATCTGGCCTATTCGCTCGGGCGCATCGATTGTTATGCGAACCTGCTGGACGGCGTGGGTGGAATGCTCCGCCAGCAGGCCGGTGCCCTCACCAGCGACGACGCGTTGATCGCCGTCTCCTTTCATCCCTACGCGGAAGAGACCACGGACGTGGTGGCCCGGGCACGCAAGCGCCGCTGCCCGACGATAGTGATCACCGACAGCCCACTGAGCCCGATCGCCGCCGAGGCGAACGTCTGTTTCGAGATCCACGACGCGGAGCTGCACACGTTCCGCTCACTGACCGCGTCCATGTGCCTGGCGCAGGTATTGTGCGTTGGGGTGGGTCTGAGGCTGGAACGGGATATCGTCGACGAGCGGCAGGATGCCTGAGGCAAGGACAGCACGATAAGACACGCACCGGCGTGAACAGGTGATCCGGAACCCGGGCCGCTTGCGCGTCCTGTTGGCTGGCAAGAGCAGCCAACCGACACGGTGGCCGCAGCCGTAGGTCGGTTGCTCTTGGCAACCGACTTTCCCCGCACGGGTTCCGCCCTTCGCACCCGGCAGCCGAACCCGTCCCACAGAGTAACCGATGTCGGGCACCGCCTGCGGCGGTCCCCGACCTACGTGACCGAACCCACGGAACCGACCGGGCAACGCCGCCGTGCTCGCCGAAGCACCGCCGCTGCACCAATGGCCGTCGGCGAGTGCGTAGCGCTGGCCGACGTGCCCGGCGCAGAGATGTCGGCTGCCGAGTGCAGCCGACCTTCTACCTGGTTTCCAACTAGCGCCGTCGCTGTACGCCGGCGAGCGCCGCGGGCGCTGGCCGACAACGAAATGCCATTTCGGAACACCAGTCCCGGCTCATACCGATACTGGCGTGCCCTGCTCCAGGGAGGCCTGAGCGGCGTCGGCGAGGCGCTGGGCCAGGCGGCCATCTTCACCCCCGGCCAGCGGTGGTCGACGGTCACGCACGGCGGCGATGAAGTCATCGAGCTCGTCGCGGTAGGCCGCCGCGTAGCGTTCCAGGAAGAAGTGCAGCGGCTTGTCCCGGCACACGCCCGCTTCGCCGGCGTATTCGACGCGCGTGGGCGTCTCGTTCTCGGCACGCAGCATGCCCGCCGACCCGAAGACCTCCACGCGCTGATCGTAGCCATAGACGGCGCGGCGATTGTTGCTGATCTGGGCCATACGCCCCGAGGCCGTGCGCAGGGTCACCATCGCGGTATCGATATCCCCCACGTCGGCCAGCTCCGGTGCCGCCAGGCAGCTCCCCACCGCGTAGACAGTCACCGGTTCCTCGCCGAGCATCCAACGCGCCATGTCGAAGTCGTGGATGGTCATGTCACGGAACAGACCACCGGAGTGCCGGGCATACTCCGCCGGCGGCGGCGCCGGATCCCGGCTGGTGATGAGCACGCTTTCAACAGCACCGACACGCCCTTCGTCGATACCCGCGCGGATCGCGCGGAAGTTCGGATCGAAGCGCCGGTTGAACCCCAGGGCCAGGGGCACGTTGCAGGCACGCACCGTCTCCAGGCAGCTCTCGATGCGCTCCATGTCGAGATCGATGGGCTTCTCACAGAAAATCGCCCTGCCCGCGTTCGCGGCACCCTCGATGAGATCGGCATGGGTATCCGTAGAGCTCGCCACGATGACGGCATCGACGGTGTCATCGGCGAGCGCGGTCGCGACGTCGGTCACCTCCGCCCCATAGCGTTCGGCGAGCGCAAAAGCCGCGGGAGCGTTGACGTCGACCACGTACGCAAGCTCCGCGTCGGGATGGGCGGCGACGTTGGCCGCGTGAATCGCGCCGATGCGGCCGGCGCCGAACTGACAGATCCGGACCATGACTCTCCTCCTTCCATCGAGCCGCCTGAATAGAACATATATTCCATTAACAGTCTATATGAACCATTCATTCTTTTCGACGGCTGGTGGGAAAGCCTCCGGGCAAGCGGGGAATGTACTGATCAGGCGATAGATGACCGCACCGGCCAGGGCAGGAGACGAAAGGCGCTTACGATGAATAACGGTCGACCACGCGCTGATACTGGCTCGGGGCCGCGCCGAGATGGTTGCGGAAAAAACGGGTGAAGTGGCCCTGCTCGGAGAAGCCGAGCGACTCCGAGAGATTGCCAAGGGTGCCGCTGCGCGCCGAGGCGAGCCACTCGCAGGCCTTCTTCATGCGGATCATGTTGAGCACCATGTGCGGCGTCATGCCGGTGCTCTTCTTGAACAGCGCGAAGAAGTGCGCGCGGGAAAGCCCGCACTGTGCGGCGAGCTCATCCATGCGCACCTCCTCGGCGTAATGCGCCATGAGGTACTCGTTGGCGCGGCGGATACGCACGTCGTAGAACGCCATCGGCGAGGCGACGCGCATGCGCTCGAGATGCCGCCACTCGGAGAACGATTCGCAGATGGAGATGAGCAGCTCCGAGAGCAGCGCCTCGATGCGATCCTGAGGCGTCGGGCCGAAGGCCATCATCTCGGCGATCAGCGCGTCCGCGGTCAAGCGCATACTCGGGGAGAGTTCCACGCAGTGCCGTGAGAAGAAGTCGGGGCGGCTGCTCAGCGCCAGCGAGCGTTGCAGCGCGGCGAGCCACGCCGGCTCGATGTAGAGCGCGAGAATCAGGGTATGCGGCGCATCCGGGCGATGGTCATAGTAGTGGGGCTCCCAGGCATTGACCAGCACCGCAGTGCGATCGGTCAGCGGCTGCTGCCGACCGCGCACGGAAAAGTAGGTATCCGCGCCCATGGCCTTGAGCAGCACATGGCACTCCGAATGCGCATGGGGCACCAGCGGGTCATCCATGTCCAGCAGGGCAACGCGGCCGAAGTCCCCATGAAACACGCGTTGCGCGTTCGACATGGCTATCTCTCCTCCAGCGACCGCCCGGGCGGGGGCCGCAACTCATTATGTAGGTTATCACCTCTGGGCGCCGGACCTCACCCGCAGGCGCCCCGTTCGTCATGTGAACGTACGGTGCCCGGCAAAAGGCACCGCTGGAATGCGTTGGAATCGATCAGTTCTGTTCGACCCGTGTCTCCGGCGCCGGGGGCACCAATCGACCCTCGAGCACCAGCGATACCACCACGCCGAACACCAACGCCCAGAAGGGCGAGCTGATCCCCAGCAGACTGACGTTGCTCATGGCCACGACCAGTGCCACGAAGGCGCCGATTTGGTGGCCAGCCTGTTTGGAGAAGGCCTGCTGGAACGCGATCAACAGAACGCTGACCATCGCCAGCCCGCCCACCACAGCGATCAGCGGCTTGGCAAGGCCAGCACGAAAGGCACCGCCGCGCCGGCCACCAGTCCGAAACCGCCGAAGAGCACACCGTTGATCACGGTGGCCGCGAACCGCTTGTTCTTGTCGTCACCGGCTTCGTCGGAGGAGCAGATCGCGGTCATGGGGCCGGCAATGTTGGCGTTGTGCCCGCCGAGTGCCCCGGCCAGGATGCCGCCGACACCGCTGATCACGGTCATGGCATTGACCGGCGGACGATACCCTTCGGCCATGAGCACACCGGTGGCCTGAGCGTTCTCGGCGCCGATCACCAGCACGGCCAGGGGGACGGAGATGGCGAAGAAACCATCCAGGGTGAATGCCGGCGCGGTAAACGCCGGCATCGTAAAGGCGAGATCCACCTGTGCCGGCTGCAGCAGCCCCGACATGATGGCTGTGGCGAGCCCCACGACCAGGGCGGCAAGCACGGGCGGCACCGCACGCACGAAACGCGCGGCCAGCAGAAACGCCACAACGGCGGAACCGGCCACGATGGGGGCGTTACCTACTGCTTCGACGGCGCCGACACCGAAGCGGATCAAGGCCCCGGCAATCATCGCCATGACGATGGGCATCGGCAGCCAGCGCATGATCCGGCCGACGACCCCACTCAACCCGATCAACAGCACGAGCACACCGCTCATGATGAATGCGCCGACCGCCTCGTTGAAGCTGATGCTCGCCAGTGCACCTACCATGATGGCCGCGCCAGGTATGGAATAGGCACCGGTGATGGGCTGCCGGTACCGCAAGGCCATCAGCAGGCTGATCAGTCCACCGAGGAAGTACACGGCAAACAACCAGGCCACGGTCTGCCCGCCGCTGAGCTTGCCCGAGTCCGCCGCGCTGATGACGATCAGTGCCGGCCCCGAGCAGCCGAAGATGGCGGCCACCGTGCCGGCGCTGAAGGCCTTGAGCGTGAGCGCTCGCGGCAGCGCGGCAAGGCCCGCGCGAAAGCTGCCCTCGGTAGGGGCCATGGTGGAATCGCCGTGATTGTCGATACTCATGATCCTCTCCTCCCCGCGTAAGGCCACCGAATCAGCAGCCGCGGAACTCCGGCTTGCGCTTCTCGCCGAACGCCTCCACGCCCTCGCGGAAGTCCTCCGAGGCGCGCAGACGGCTGTAGCAGTGCCCTTCGAGCTCGATGGCGGTCGCCAGCGTGGCGTTCTCGCCATCGTTCAACAGGCGCTTCGCCGTGCGCTGGGCGAGCGGCGAGAAGCCGCGGAGCTCCTCGACCAGCGCGTCGGTGGCCGCCTCGAGCTCGGCATCAGCCACGCACTCGACCGCGATGCCCCACTCGTGGGCCTGCTCGCCGCTGATGCGCTTGGCGCGCATGACCATGTGCTTGGTGCGGGCGATGCCGATCATTTTCTGCAGCCGGGCCGAGCCGCCCGAGCCCGGAATCTGGCCCAGGTTCTGCTCCGGCAGCGCATAGCGGCAAGTCTCGCTTGCGATGCGGAAGTCGCAGGCGAGCGAGAGCTCGAAGCCCACGCCGAAGCAGTAGCCGCGGTTGGCGGCGATGACCGGCTTCTCGCAGCGCTCGGGCGCGGCGACGTTCCAGGCGAGCTTGGAGACGTGCTCGGGCGACGCCTCGAGGAAGCCCTTGATGTCGCCGCCGCTGGAGAAGTGCTCGCTGTTGGAGCGCAGCACGATCACGCGCACCCCGGGGTGGTCGTCCAGAACCTCGAAGACCTGGCGGAGCTGATCGCGCTGGGGCATGGAGACCACGTTCAGCGGCGGGCGGTCGAGCACGATGTCGGCGCGCTCGCGTGCGGCATCCACCTCGACGCGGAAGCCGTCGAAGGTGGTCCCGAGGAAGTTCTCAATGCTCTCGTAATCCATCGTTCTACCTAATGTCTGAATGCGGCGCTCAACTGGCGCGTTCCACTTCGTAGCGATGCGCCACCAGCTCGCGGCGCAGAATCTTGCCCACCGCGGATTTCGGGATCTCTTCGACGAAGACGTAGCGCCGCGGACGCTTGAAGTTGGCAAGCCCGGAGTCCAGGCAGTGATCGTTGAGCGTCGCCTCGTCCACGGCCTCGCGGCGCTTGATGAACGCCGTGACGACCTCTCCCCACTGCTCGTCGGGCAGCCCCGCCACTGCCACCTCCGCCACCGCGGGGTGGGTGGACAGGGCGTTCTCCACTTCCACGGGGCTGATGTTCTCGCCCCCTGTGATGATCAGATCGTCCACGCGTCCGGTGACGAAAAGATCGCCGTCGGCGTCGAAGTAACCGGTGTCGCCGGTGAAGTACCAGCCGTTCCGCAGCGCCTTCTCGTCGGCATCGGGGCGGTTCCAGTAGCCTTCGAAGGCCTCGTCGCCGGCGAGGTCGGCGATGATCTCGCCCTCCTCGCCCGCACCGCAGCGTTGCTCGGGGCTCTTCGCACCGATGGGCACCACCCGGATGCGCTGGTTGAGCGCCGCCCGCCCGGAAGAGCCGGGCTTGGCCGATGCCCGCTGGTCGATGGTGAAGGTGTAGATCTCGGAGCTGCCGTAGTGGTTGACGAATAGCCGCGGCTGGAACGCCGCTTCCACGCGCTGCATGAGCCCCGCGCTCATGGGCGCACCGGCGAAACCGATCTTCTCCACGCTCGCCACCCGCTCGCGGGCGAAGCCCTCGTGCTCGAGGAGCATGTGGTAGAGCGTCGGCACCAGGTAGAGGTTGGTGACGCCCTCACGCTCGATGGCATCCAGCGTCGCGCCGGCGTCGAAGCGGGGCACGCAGACGAAGTGCCCGTCCACCAGCGCCATGGCGAGCAGCGAGCGCACGCCCATGGTGTGGTAGAGCGGCATCACGCCGAGTGTGCACTCGCCGTGGCCGTAGAGATTCTGCGCCACGTGCGCGAGCGCGGCCGCGCGCTCCGCACGGTGACGGCGCGGCACGCCCTTGGGCCGGCCACTGGTGCCCGAGGTGTAGAGCATCAACGAGATGTCCTCGGCGTTCGCGCGCAGCATGGTTGCGGTGGGCACGGCCGCCGCGAGCTCCGAGAATGCCGTTGCGCCGGGTGCCTCCACGCCGTCGACCACCACCTGGGGCAGACGGCTCGCGGCCGCGCACCGGCGCACCGCGTCGGCGGCCGCATCGTCGAAGGCGATCGCCGACACCTCGGCGTCACGAATGCAGTAATCGATCTCCTCGGGCTTCGACCGCCAGTTGAGCGGGGTGACGATCACCCCCGCGAACTGGCAGGCCCAGTGCAGCGTCGCCATCTGCCAGCGGTTCTGCATCACCACGAGCAGGCGGTCGCCCTGCCCCACGCCCAGGCTCTCCAGGCCGTGGGCGACGCACTGGATATGCGAGAACCACTCGGCATAGGTAAGCCGCCGGTCCCCGTCGCTGACGGCGAGCGCGCCGGGACGGCGCTCCACCGTTGCCAGCAGACTGCGTCCGAGATCAAACATCGCTCCTCTCCTCCTGACTCCCACGCCGCTCGGCGGCGACTTCGAGGACGGCGCGCACGATGCCCGTGTACCCGGTGCACCGGCAGAGGTGACCGGAGAGCATGTCGCGCACCTGCGCTTCGCTGGGGTTGGGCTCCCGGCCGAGAAAATCGGCGCAGGAATTGAGAATCCCCGCCGTGCAGAAACCGCACTGCAGGGCATGGTTGCGTCGAAAGGCGGCCTGGAGATCGCCCAGACCGTCACCCTCCGCCTGGGACTCGACGGTATCCACGCGACGCTCGTGGGCCTGAACGGCGAGCATCAGGCACGAACGCGAGGCGACGCCGTCCACCAGCACCGTGCAGGCGCCGCAGACGCCGTGCTCGCAGCCCACGTGAGTGCCTGTGGCTCCCAGCTCGTGGCGGAGAAAGTCGCTCAACAGCGTGCGCGACTGCGCGTTGCCGCTGCGCGCCCGCCCGTTCAGGGTCAGGCGCACGCGATGGGTGGTGTTGGCCTGGACCTTGAGCACCTGCTAACCCTCCGTCACCAGTCGATATCCCAGCTCACGGACGAGCTGGCGGCGGTATGCGGCCGAGGCGTGCGGGTCGTCCTCCGCTCCCAGCGCCCAGGCGAGCTCATTGAGGGCGTCCGCCAGGCCGTCGGCCCGCGGCAGCGTCTGCACGACGGGCCGGTCGGCGACGCCACCGACACCGAGCCGGACCTGGTCGGGATCGAGCGCCGCGGCGAGCGCGACGATGGCGAAGTCGCCGTGGCGCATGGCCACCTCGGTGAAGCGGTAATCGACGCCCGTCCGGACCAGGGGGAAGCGCACCTCGATGATCAGCTCCTCCGGGCCGCGGGCGGTGGTCAGCACGCCCTGGAAGAACTCGGCGGCGGGCACGACGCGCTGTCGCCCGCGCCGGGTCTCGAGCACCACCTCGCCACCGAGGCTCGCCAGGCACAGCGGCAGCTCGGCGCTGGGGTCGGCGTGTGCGATGGAACCGCAGACGGTGCCGCGATTGCGTGTCTGGAAGTGGCCTACCCACGGCAGGGCCCGTGCCACCAGCGGCACGCGCTCGGCGAGCCCGGGATGGGCGGCGAGCTCCGCCTGGCGCGTGGCCGCGCCGACGCACAGTGCGCCGTTGCGTTCCTCGATGTAGTGGAGATCGTCGACGCCGGTGATATCGATGACGAGCCCCGGCTCGGCGAGGCGCATGTTGAGCACGGCCATCAGCGACTGGCCGCCGGCGAGGATGCGCGCCTGCGAGCCGGCGTCGACGAGCAGATCGATCGCCTCGCGGCGTGTCCGGGGGCGTGCGTAGTCGAATGCGGCAGGCTTCATGAGCGCCCTCCCCTGCCGCCCAGCAAGCGGGCAATCGTGTCGACGACGCGGCGCCACGGCGACGACGCCCGTCCGCCATCGAGCTCCGCGGCGAGGCGGCTGAAGATCTGGCCCACGATCACACGGGCGGCGCCCTGGAGCATGCGCCCGCCCACCGAGGCGAACTTGCCGCCGATGGCGGCCTCGTAGTCGTAGTCAAGCCGCGTGCCGCCGTTATCGAGGGCGGTCAGACGCACCCGCGCGCTGCCCTCGGCGGTACCCATGGCACTCTTGCCCACACCGGAGAGACGCAACGCGTGGGGCGGATCCAGATCGCTCAGGGTCACGCTCGCCTCGTAGCGCGCGCGGATCATGCCCACACCCACGGTGACGTCGGCGCGGTAGGCGTTCTCCCCCACCGCCTGCAGGTGGTGGCAGCCGGGAATGATCGCCGCGAGGGTCTGCGGCTCCAGCATCCTGGCGAACACGGTCTCCGGCGGCGCGGGCAGCTCCACCGAGTCGCTGGCGCTCAGCGAGGAACCGCCCGCGGCAGGCGACGCCGCGGGTTCCAGTCCCGCCGGTGGTGGCGGCTCGTCGATGCCGATCAGTGCACGCACGCGGGCGGGTGTGAGCGGCAGCTCGATGTCCGCGCGGCCCAGCGCGTCGGCCACGGCATTGGCAATGCACACCGGCGTGCTCATGTTGTTGCCCTCGCCCACGCCCTTGGCACCGAGAGGCGTGAACGGCGACGGCGTCTCCATGTGGAGGATGACCGGCTCGGGCACCTCCATGGCGGTGGGAATGAGATAATCCGCCAGCGTCCCGGCGAGAAAGCTGCCGTCCTCGCCGTAGGCGAGCTCCTCCATGAGCGCGGCACCCAGACCCTGGGCGAAGCCGCCGCGGACCTGACCGTCCACCAGCTCGGGGTTGAGGATGCGGCCCGGGTCGTGGAGGGTGACGTAGCGGTCCAGGCGCACCCGCCCGGTTACCGGGTCGATCTCCACCCCGCAGAAATCGAACACGAAGCCGTAGCACAACGAACTGTTGATGTGATCGCCCTCGTCGGGGGCGGCGAGCTCCGGCGGCGTCCAGAACGCGGTCTCGCGCAGGCCGCCGGGCTCGCTCTCCGGCAACAGGGCGGGCGACCAGTGCGCCGTGCCGGCGACGCGGTGGAACGACACCGAGGTTTCGTCGCCGCCATCGACGTGTACGCGGCCGTCGGCAAATCGGATAGCCGCCGCCTCGACGCCGAATTGCCGCGCGGCGATGTCGGCGAGACGCTCGCGCACCCGCACCGCCGCCTTGTGCACGGCTCCGGCGACGGCCCCCGAGAACCGGCTGGAGTAATTGCCGGAGGCGATGGACCACGGGTCCTTCTGCGTATCCAGCTCGACGTTGACCGTGATCGACTCGAACGGGATGCCCAGCACGTCGGCGACCACCTGGGCCGCAACGGTGCGGTGCCCCTGCCCCTGGGGCGTGGAAGAGACGTGCACGCTCACGGCCCCCAGTGGGTCCACGCTCACCGTCGCGGTGCTCACGGCGCCGTTCTTGGGGCCGGCCTTGCGCCGCTCCTCGGGGGGCATCACCGTGGTGATGTAGCCCATGTTGGAGATGGACGGCTCCACCGCCGCGCACAGGCCGATGCCGTAGAGCCGGCCCTCCCGGCGGGCGGCGTCGCGGCGCTCGCGCAGGCTCTGCAAGCCACCCTGGCGCACCGCGAGATCCACGGCGGCCTGATAATCGCCGGAATCCAGCAGCGAGCCCGCCGGTGCGCGGTACGGGAAGGCGTCGGCGGGCACGAGGTTGCGCCGGATCACTTCGAGCGAATCGAGATCGAGCGTGACGGCGATGTGCTGCATCAACCGCTCGAGCGCGTAGTACACCTGCGGCCCGCCGAAGCCGCGGTTGAGACCGGTGGGCGTCTTGTTGGTGAGCACCACGCGGTTGCGCACGGCGAGATGACGGATGTCGTAGGCGCCGGTCATGGTGCCGTGCATACGGTAGAACGTCGCCGGCTCCGGTGCGCGCAGGTAGGCGCCGCAGTCGTCGATCTGGTTGTAGCGCAAGGCGGTGACGCGCCCGTGCGCAGTCACTGCCGCCTCGATCTCGCTCACCCGGTTGGTCGCGGACGAAGCGGCCTGGAGATGCTCCAGGCGGTCCTCCACCCACTTCACCGGCGCCCCCGCCTTGCGGGCGGCGAGCGCCATCAACACGACGTACGGGAAGACACCCTGCTTGATGCCGAAGCTGCCGCCGGAGTCCGCCGGCGTGCGCAGGCGCAGCCGCGAGGCCGGCACCTTGAGCGCCCGCGCCATCACCGAGTGCAGCGCAAACGGCCCCTGGAAGTTCGCCGTCGCGTCGTAGGCACCGGCGGCGACGTCGTAGCTCGCCAGCACCACGTAGCATTCGACGGGGGTGCAGGAATTGCGCGGGTAGCGCACCTCGAGCGAGACGTGGTGGTCGGCCGCGGCGAACGCCTCCTCGGGCTCACCGTAGCGGAAGTGGCGCTCGCTCACCACATTGGCGCCGACACCCTCGTGGAGCACCGGCGCCGAGGCCTCGGTGGCGGCCTCCGGATCGATCACCGGGGCGAGCAGCTCGTAGTCGACATCGATGTGCTCCAGGGCATCCTCGGCGATATAGCGGTCGTCGGCGACCACCACCGCCACCGGCTCGCCGACGTAGCGTACCCGTTCCACGGCGAGGCACCAGTGCTCCATGGGCTCGCGCACGCCCACCGGAAACGGCGCCGCCCAGGCGGTCACGTCCTCGCCGGTGAGCACCGCGTGCACGCCGTCGACGGCGAGCGCGGCGCTGGAGTCCAGCGCGCGAATCCGCGCATGGGCGTGGGGCGAGCGCAGGACGGCCGCCTGCAGGGTGCCGGGGGGCACGGCGAGATCGTCGGCGTAGCGGCCGGCGCCGCGCAGCAGCGCGTCGTCCTCCACCCGCTCCCGGGAACGGCCGATCTCGCTTTGCCGAACCTCGCGCTCGACCTCTCGAAGGGCTTCCATCTCTCTCCTCCCATGGCGCCGTTCGAACCGGAATGCGCGCCACGTGGGCAAAAGGTTACGGTTGACCCGGCCGCGGGGCATTGCCGCGGGGCCTGAATATCTGCACAACAGTCCGGGGATTTGCCCGAGAGTCTGAAAGGCACCGGCCTGCGCGCCGCCGGTGGCGGCAGCAGGCGGACTGTCAGTGTCAGGGCAACCCGTCGGGCCCGCGCGGCGACACCGACAGCGTGGTCCACGGCACCTGACGCGTAAGTGCCGCTTCGTGGTCTCCGCGATCTCCGTGATCGCCGGACAACCGCGAGGCATGACTCGAGGGATCCACGCGCCCGGCCGGGGAGGTGGGGTTCACGATGGAGAGATCCGTGAACGTGTTGCTGCCGCCATCGTCGCTGATCGTCCGCTCATCGGCGCCGATGGTGCCCAGCACCTGCTCGCCCCAGCCAGCTCCGGCGGAGCTCGCTTTGCCGGCGCTATCTATGCCGGCGATGCCCCCCATCGCCGCACCTCGCCGGTGTCCAGGCCAAACAGGTCGAGGCTGCGGCCGACGATGTGCTCGACCATGTCGTCGAGGGATTGCGGCTGGCTGTAGAAGGCCGGTACCGGCGGCACGACGATACCGCCCATCTCGGTGACCGTGAGCATGTTGCGCAGGTGTACCGCGTTCAGTGGTGTCTCCCGTGCGAGCAACACGAGCCGATGGCGTTCCTTGAGCACCACGTCCGCCGCGCGGCTCAGCAAGTTGCCGGTGACACCGGTGGCGATCTCCGCGAGCGTTTTCATGGAGCACGGCGCGATGATCATGCCCAGGGTGCGATAGGAGCCGCTCGAGATCGCCGCGCCCACGTCCTCGACCGGGTAGACCGTGTCGGCCAGGGCGTGAACCGCCGCCGGCTTCATGCCCAGCTCGTAGTGCAATGTGAGGTGAGCGGCCCGGCTCATCACCAGGTGGCCCGCGACATTCATCTCACGCAGCCGTTCGAGCAGGCGCACACCGAACACCGTGCCCGAGGCGCCGGTGATGCCGACGATCATGCGCGGACGCGAGGTCGTGGCACTCATTCCCCAAGCTTCCGCCGAAGCCAGTTCAACCCGTCCGGATCCAGCTGGGCGTCGGGATCGACCTTGTCCTCATCCGGTACACGGATGCGGGTGAACTCGAACGGATCGGCCGCCAGCGCCACCGTGGCGTCCACACCCATCTTCGCGCTGATGCCGTTCCGAGCCGACGGGTCGAGCTTCGAGCCCTGCGCCTCCGGGATCACCACCAGGTCGCGGTCAGCCTGAAAGCGGGTGGCGATGGCCCACTGCACCTGGTCCGGGTCGTGGATATCGACGTCGCGGTCCACGACCACGACCTGCTTGATGTCATAGTGGCCGGCGAACGCCCCCATGATGACGTTCTTCGCCTCGCCTTCCTGGCGCTTGTCGAGCTGCACCACCAGATGATAGCGGCAGACACCGCCCACCGGCAGGTGCACGTCCGCCACACCCGGGAAGCTGCGTTGCAGATGCCCGAGCAGCGTCGCCTCCCGCGGAATGGCGCCGAGCCACAAGTGCTCCAGGCCACCGCCGACGATGGTGTGAAACAGCGGCGCGTACCGGTGGGTGAGCGCATCCACCTGGATCACGTGACGGTCGTCACGCGGGCCGTAGTACTGGGGGAACTCGCCGAACGGCCCTTCCGGCTCGCGCACCTGCGGCAGCAGGCGCCCCTCGATGACAATCTCGGCGGCGGCGGGCACACGCACTTCGTTGGTCACGCACTTGACCGTCTCCAGCGGCTCGCCGCGCAGTGCACCGGCAATCTCCAGCTCATCGTGATCGATGGGCACGATCGCCTGGGAGGCGAGCAGCGTCATCGGGTCGACCCCCACCACCACCGCCACCTCGAGGGGCGCCTCGGCGGCCTCGGCCATCTGGTAGAACGCGTGCGCGTGCCGCGGCAGAATCAACACGCCGATACGGTCCGGACCGCTGATCTGGCAGCGGTTGATGGAGACGTTCTGCACACCGGTGCGCGGATTGCGCGCGAGCAGCAACCCCGCCGTGATATAGGGGCCGCTGTCGTGTTCATTGTGGGTGGGCACCGGCAGCTGACGGGTCAGATCCACCTCGCGGTGCACTTCGGCCTGCACCGGCGCATCGGAGACTTCCCGCCAGGGCACCGGCGCCTCGGCGGCGGCCTCGTAGCACTCGAGCACCCGGGATTCCGGCACGCCCATGGCCTCGGCGATCCACGCCCGGGAGGACACGAGCCCCGAAATCACCGGAATGGGGTGGCCGTCGGGCTCGGGAAAGACCGTCGCCTGCCGGCCGTCCAGGCGCTTGGCGAGGGCGGCTAGGCGGTAGACGAGGGGCGTACCGGGGCGCGCCACGCTCAGGCGGCCGCTGTCGGCAAGCCGGCGCAGCCATTCGCGCAGGCCGGTTACCGGGCGCGTCTCGTCAGGCATGGACTCTCTCCTCCAGGAGGGCGCGGCACCGTAACCGTGACGTGGCCACTGCCCTGTCGTTACTTCAAATCGCAAGTCGATGATCGACACGAGGCATTGCACCGGACGCCGGCCTTTTACCCCGGAGTCCGATCGCTGGTGTGTGGGTGCAACACCGCGGGCTCGATGTGCCCGACGGTCTCGTAGATGTGCTTGGTCTCCAGGAACTCGGCCATCGCCTCGGCGCCGTGCAGCCGCCCTACCCCGCTCTCGCCGAAGCCGCCGGTCTCGGCCTCGGCGAAGAGCTTGTTGTGGTCATTGATCCACACGGTGCCGCTACGGATCGCCCGCGCCACCCGGCGGCCCCGTGCGGCATCGGCGGTCCACACGCTCGCCGCCAGGCCAAAGGGCGTGGCGTTGGCCCGCGCCACCGCATCCGCCTCGTCGGCGAAGGTCTCCAGGTTGACCACGGGCCCGAAGAACTCCTCCTGGACCATGGGCGCGGAGAGGTCGCTGACCGCGATCAGGCTCGGCGTGAGAAAGGTGCCGTCAGCGAGCGTTCCATCCGGAATGCATCCACGCAGGATCACCTCGCCGTAGCGCTCGGCGTCGTCGACGATCGCGGCCACGCGGTCGCGGCTCGCCCGATCGATGAGGGGGCCCATCTGGCTCGCGGCATCGTCACCGGGCCCCACCACCAACGCCGACAGCGCCTCGGCAAGCGCCTCCCGCATCTCCGTGGCCCGGCTCTCGTGGACCAGAACCCGGTCGGCGGCGGTGCACTGCTGACCGGAGAGGATGGTAGCCGCAGCGGCGAGCCGCGGCGCAACGGCCTGTACGTCGACATCGTCGAACACCACGCAGGGCGCCTTCCCCCCGAGCTCCAGGTTGAGCCGCTTCATGGTGCCGGCCGCGGCGGCCATGATGCGCTTGCCCACTGCGCTGCTGCCGGTGAAGCTGATGACGTGCACATCCGGCGAGGCCACCAGCGTCTCGCCAGCCTCGTTGCCGGTACCGCATACGGAGTTGACCACGCCGCGCGGCAGCGACGTCTGCTCGTACAACGGCGCGAGAAACGCGGTTTGGCACAGCGACGACTGCGGCGCGAGCTTGATCACGCTGGTGCACCCGGCCGCCATGGCGGGCGCGAGGGAGCGCACCAGCAGGATGGCAGGCGCGTTCCAGGGGACGATAATTCCGGCGACGCCGGCAGGCTCGCGGGTAAGCAGCGAGTACGTGCCGGGCTCCACCTCGGAAACCCGCCCGAAGACCGTGCGCGCGAGCCCCGCGTAGAACCGGAGCTCGGAGATGGCGCCGTCGATCTCCGCGCGCGCGGCTCCCAGCAGCCGGCCGGTCTCGCGCGTGAGCAGCTCGGCAAGCCCGTCCCGCCGGCTCGTCAGGGCATCGGCGTAGTCGAGCAGTACCTGGGCGCGCTGCCTCGGGCTCGCCGCCCAGTCACCGTAAAAGAAGGCCTGACGGGCGCTGGCGATCGCCGCCTCCGCCTCTTCCCGGCCACCGTCGGCGAAGCGGCCAATCGCCTTGCCGGTCGCCGGGTCCTGGCTGTCCGCTTCGCCACCGCTGAACGCCGATGCCCACTGCCCATCGATCCAGTGCTGGGCTGTCTGCTGCATTGTCTCCTCCATCGCCACGGCCGGGCCGTGGCTGCACGTGTTGCGGGAATACCGCCGCCCGACGGGCGGTTCAGTTCATGGCGGAGCCGCCATCGACCACCATCGACTGCCCCGTCATGAACGCGCAATCGTCGCTGGCCAGGAAAATCAGCGGAGCCAGGAGGTCCTCGGGTAGCTGGTCACGCTTGATCGCGCGGCTTGCGAGCACGGGCTCGGTGAGGGTTTCGCGCAGGCTGTCGTTGCCCATCACGCCCTCGCTCAGCACCAGTCCCGGCGAGAGGGTGTTGACGCAGATGCCGTCCTCGCCCACCTCGCGGGCCAGCGCCCGGGTGAAGGCGATGGTCGCGCCCTTGGAGCTCACGTAGTGCAGCATCCCGGGGGTGCCCTTGTAGGGGGTGCCCGAGGCGATGTTGATGATCCGTCCGTACTGGTTGCGCCGCATCACCGGCACCACCGTCCGAGCGCACAGGAACGGCCCGCGGACGTTCACCGCCATCACCCTGTCCCACTCGGCAACGTCGATCTCGGTGAACGGCTTGAGCGCGAGGGAGGCATAGACCGCCGCATTATTTACGAGTATGTCGATGCGGCCGAACCGGGCCTCCACGGCGTCCACCATGGCGATGACCGAAACCTCGTCGCCGACGTCGACCGTGAGCGCCATCGCCTCTCCACCCGCCTTCTCAATATGGCCGGCCACTGCCTGGCCGTCGAGAATGTCCGCCACGACGATCTTCGCACCCGCCTCGGCAAGCGCCCGGCAGTACTCGGCGCCGATACCCTGAGCGCCGCCGGTGACGATGGCGACGCGGCCCTGGAGTTTGCCCATGGAAGCCCTCCTCCTGATGGTTCGATGTGTTCGCCCGAGTGCCTCCGATCAACGCGGGAACACCGGGGCAGTTACTGGATGAAGACGGTCACGAGGTGCGGCTGCCAGGAGATGACGACGAGCACCGCGGCGGTCACCAGCAGGAACGGCAGCAGCGCTTTGAAGATCGCCCCCGGGTTCACGCCGGTGACCCGCGAGGCCACGTACAGCGCCGCTCCCACCGGCGGGGTCAGTAGCCCCAGCACCAGGTTGATGCAGATCACCACGCCGAAGTGGAACGGATCGATGCCGTAGGTCGACTGCGCCACCGGCAAGAGGATCGGCACGAGGATGATGAGCGCCGCAATGCCGTCGATGACCGTGCCGATCGCCAGCAGCAGCACGTTGATAAGCAGCATGAACAGGAACGGATCCTGGGTGAGAGACTGCAGATAGACCGTCAGCGTCTGCGGAAGCTCCTCGTAGACGATGATCCAGCCGAAGACGTTGGCGGCGGCGACCAGCACCAGCACCACGGCCGTGTTGGTGGCCACCCGCAGCAGCATCGCGCCCATGCGCTCGAAGCGGATCTCGCCGTGGGCGTATTTGCCCACCACCACCGCCATCGCCGCGCCGAGGGCAGCGGCCTCGGTGGGGGTAGTCAAACCACCAATGATCCCGCCGATGATTACCGCCGGCACCAGCATGGACGGCAGCCCGGCGAGCACGTTGCGGGCCTTCTCGGCGAGAGTCAGGCGCTCGCCCGGGGGATAGTTGTAAACGAACCCCAGCAGCGCGATCACGCCCATGAAGCCCACCGCCATCAACAACCCCGGAATGATCCCGGCGATGAACAGATCGCCTATGGAGATCTGGGCGAGAACGCCGTAGATGACGAAGAGCATGGACGGCGGAATGACCGGGGCGAGCAGCGCGCCCGCGGCGGTAGTCGCCGTCGCGAAACCGCGGTCGTAGCCCTTCTCGTGCATCGCCGGCACCATGACCTGCGACATCACCGCCACCTGGGCATTCGCCGAACCCACGATGGAGGCCAGCAGCATGTTGGCGAGAATGTTGATGTAGGCGAGTCCGCCGCGCACGGCACCGACGAACGCCGAGGCGAGCGAGACCAGCCGCCGGGTGATGCCGCCCTCGTTCATGAGCTCGCCGACCAGCATGAACAGCGGAATCGCGAGCAGGCCGTACTTCTCCAGCCCGCCGAAGAACTGCTGCGGGAACGACAGATACAGCACGGCATTGCCGCTCACGCCGATGTACACCATCGCCGAGATGCCCAGCACCACGGCGATGGGCACTCCCACGAACAGCAATGCCAGGAACGTGCTTGCGACCATGGCGCTACTCCAGTGAGTTGCCCCGCGCGTCGGTGCGCGCCTCGGCGTCGACGCCGGACACCGCGGCGGTGACGCTCGCGATGAGGTTGTTGACCCCGTGGAGGGTGGTGGTGACCGCCACGAGCGGGACGATCAGCCAGAAGCAGAATTTGGGAACACCCAGGGTGGCGGTGGGCTCCTGGTAAACGTAGTTGAACGTCTGCGTGGAGAACTCCGCGACGTCGAAGCCCGCGCGGGCGAGACCGACGGGATCGAACCACAGATACGAGAGATAGCCGAGGGCAACGGCAAACGCGACGACCACCGCATCGGCCACCACCACCAGGGCGCGGCGCAGGCGCGCAGGGACCACGTTCTGGACCAGCGTGACCGCCACAGCGTCTCGATTGTGCACTGTGAGCGAAAGGCCGATCATGGCGAGCCAGACCATGGTGTAGATGGCGAGCTCATCCATCCAGAAGATCGGCTGGCCGATGGCACGGCTCGTCACGTTCACCAGGATCATCAGCGGCAACGCGGCCACCAGCGTCTGGCAAAGACGTGCCTCGCAGCGGCCGACCACGTCATCGACGCCCACGAGCCATGCCACGGGAGGCAACCGGCAGCGGTGACCGCCCCCGGTCGAACGCGCCGCCGCTGCGACGCGTCCCTCCCGGGTATTCGTTGCCTCGAAGCTCACAACAGCCTCTCGGCATCCGCGCGCAGTTCCTCCAGAACCGGCGTACGCTCACGCCAGCGCTGCTCCCAGACGTCGAGCTTCTCGCCGAAGAACTCCGGGCCCACTTCCATGATCTCGACGTCGGTGCCCTCGACCTTGCGACGCATCTCCTCGGTCACTTCGACGTACTGGTCGAACAAGCTGTCCAGCGACGCCGACATGGCCTCGCGCACGAGCTTGCGGTCGGCCTCGCCGAGGTTCGCCCATACGCGGCCCGAGACGACCCCGACCATGGGGAACATCATATGGTTGGAGTAGAGCAGCGTATCGGCGTGATCGTAGAGATTGAGCTTCCAGACCAGCTCGATGTCGGCGTCCACCCCGTCGACCTGACCATTGGCCATGGCGTCGTAGACGTCGGTGAGCGGCATCGGCGTCGAGGCGGCCCCGAGGATGTTGTAGAAGTCCTTGATGGGGTCGAACGGCGTGATGCGCATCTTGTGACCGTCGATATCGCCGACGTCGTCGATCCCGTAGGTGGTGAGCATCAACCGCATGGTGGCGATACCGTAGCCGATACCGACCACCCCCGCCTTACGCGGCAACTGCTCCAGCAACCCCTGAGCCGTGTCCGCATGCAGCAGCGTGTCCGCCTCGGCGACGTTGTCGGCCAGATACGGCGCGTAGAGGGCACCGAAATCGGTAACCCGATTGGACATCTCCGCGACGGTGAGGAACGCCATGTCCAGGGCGCCGGTCTGGAGCTGGCGCATCATCTGCGACTCGTCGCCGAGCTGCCCGGAGGGAAAAATACTGACGGTGTGTTCCCCGTCCGAACGCTTCTCGAGTGCCTCGCCCATCCGCTCCGCGGCCTGGGACCAGGCATGGGAACCGGGCACGATCAGGCCCAGCTTGAAATCCTTGGCGTCGGCGCCGGTGCACAATGCAAGCGCAAAGACCCCGGCCACCCACCGGCGGCAACGGCGTGACATAGCATCTCCTCCCAAACGTTCGGTTCGTTGTTCGCGTGTTACAGCCGATACCCCGTGGCACGGGCACCGGACTTGCGACCACGCTACGACCGGACGGCAACGAAAGCTTTGCCTGCCACTACGAATATTTGCCTGAGAGTCTGACGGTTTGGCGGGGCGACGGTGGCAACAGGCGCCACCCGGGCCCCCGCGGGTACGGCCACACGCTGTCGGTGCGCATGAACCCGTCGCGGTAATAGGTGCGCGCTTCCCGGTTGCGCTCGCGGTTGAGGTGCGCCATGCCCTCGAGCAGGTGATGATCTTCGAGACGCACGGGCCTCCTGGACCCGCCGTGCGGGAATTCCGGTTGTCGCCGACGGGGGCGCCCGCGGCGTTGGTCAGGCAATTGCCGGGCATGGGGATAACTCCCCGCTGTCTGGGCCACCCCACGAACGTTGGCCGTCACCCGCGCACCCGTGGAACTGAATCGCCCGATGGTGACGATAGCCGGGCGCTGTCGCTGCGCTGCAGCCCTAAAGCGGCGTCCCGTAGCAACTCTCGAAGCGCTCGACGACCTGGCACAAAGGCCGGTCGAGACGGCCGCGGGTCTCCTCGGCGACCGCCGGCGGCACGCCGCCGTAGTAGGCTTCAGCGATGGCCCCGGCAATGCAGGCCATGGTATCGGCATCGCCACCGAGGGAGATGGCGTTGCGCACCGCGTCCTCGTAGTCCTCGCTCTCGAGAAAGGCGATGATGGACTCCGGCACCGAGCCCTGGCAGCTCACGTCGAAGCGGTAGCGGGGCCGGATTTCCGAGAGCCGCCGGCGCAGGTCGTAGCCGAAGCGCTGCTCCAGCTCGGCGCGAATCAACGGCTTGTCGTGACCGGTGCGTGCCAGGAAGACGGCGGCGGCGACTGCCTGGGCCCCGCGGATGCCTTCCGGATGGTCGTGACTGACCGCCGCACTGCACCGGGCCTCCTCGATGGTTTCCTCCAGGGTGTTGAAGGCGTACCCCACCGGGCTGACGCGCATGGCCGAACCGTTACCGAAACTGTTGTACGGCTCGCGTGCGCGCGTCATCGCCCAGCGGGCGAAACCGAGCCCGAATCCGGCATCGGGATAGGCATGGAAATAGCGGTGAAAGCAGTCCGCATAGTCACCGCCGTTGACGAGACAGTCGGCCACAGCGACGGTGAGTACGGAGTCGTCAGTGAAGGTTGAAGCGGCCGTGAACAGCGGGAACTCCTTGACCTTGGTGCCAGCGCCTTCGTGCACTGACCCGATCACGTCACCGGCGATGGCTCCCAGCATGACCGCCTCGCTCGCTTGCGCGCGTCAACTGACAGCCCACAGTAAAGCACAGGGCGCGGTCATGGCGCTAAGGTGGTGCTCACATACACTGTTCGGCGGGACACACAATCCGCCGTTCCGTTCAGCGACCGCAGGCCGCGGCCGGCACGATAGGCCCTCGTCGCAAGCGGACGACACACGTTTTCAATCAGACGACATGGCGCCGACCGTAGGAGGACAGTTACATGGACGAATTCCTGCAAGCGGCTATCGACGAGGCCAGGAAAGGGCTGACCGAAAACGGTATTCCCATCGGCTCCGTGCTGGTACTCGACGACCGCATCGTCGGCCGTGGGCACAACCAGCGCACCCAGCGCGGGAGCGTGGTGCTGCACGCCGAGATGGACTGCCTGGAGAATGCCGGGCGCCTGACAGCCGCGGACTATCGCCGGGCCACCCTGTACTCCACGCTTTCGCCCTGCGACATGTGCAGTGGCGCCATTCTGCTCTACGGCATCCCCCGAGTCGTGATCGGTGAGAACACCACCTTCCAGGGCCCCGAGGATTACCTGATCTCGCGGGGCGTGGAGGTGACCGTCATGGCCAACGATGAATGCCGGGCCCTCATGGTGGCGTTCATCGACGAGCATCCCGAGCTCTGGCACGAGGACATCGGTGAGTGAGATGATGCTTCTCACACCGCCACGGGCACCTGCGCAGCGACGGTGACCGCGGCGCCGGCGAGCAGTGCCGCCCCGATGGGCTTGCCTACGCGCCGGCCGCCGGGCAAGTTCTTCTCCACGGCCATGAACACCCCCAGCGCGAACATCAATCCGAGGCTGCTCGTGCCGACCGCGAACATCAGCAACATGAGTGCCCAGCAACAGCCCACGCAGTAGACGCCATGCCACAGCCCCAGCCCCAGTGGCGCGAGCGCGCCGCGGCGCCGCCCCTGATGGCGCATGACCAACGCCAGCGGCGTACGGCACTTGTCCAGACACTGGTACTTCAGCGACGAGAACTGAAACGCACCGGCGACGGCCAGGACGGCGGCCCCGATGACCCAACCGTTGACGACCAGCCAGGGCACGGCGGTCACCCCGGTATGCACGAGCCAGTCAGCCGCGTGCGCCACCACACCGTAAACCAGCCAGGCAATGAGGTAGCCCGCCACGACCATCGCCGTGCGCAAGCGGCGCCAGCGCGCGCGGGCGTTGGCGCGGTGGAAGAGCACCAGCAGCGGCAGCGTGGTCGGCAGCATCATCGCCGCGCACATCAGCACCCAGCCGCCGACATAGAGCGCGGCGGCCAACGCCGCCGAACCCCCCGGCGCCACCGAGCACAACGCCCCGAAGCTTACCTCGGTCCAGCCCCCGTGCTCGAGAAAGCGGCCATAGGGACTGCGATCCCAGATCCACAGCACCCCCCACGCCGCCAGGCAGAGCGGTAGGACGACGGCCGCGAGGCTCCAGCGATGCAGAGGATGCACACTTCACGCCTCGAAGTGGAAATCACCCTGGATCGCGTTGTGATCGCGCAAGTCCACGTCGAGACCGAGACGCGGGCTACGCATGCGAAACGTCAACGCCTTGCCGACAAACGCCGGCGAACCGGGAATGGTAGAGAAGACGCTCTCCACCAGCTGCGTGGGCTCACCACTCGGCCCCCGGTAAGGCTCGATGTCCGCATCCACCACGTCGCCGACCCTGTACGTGCCCCGGCCTTCACTCACGTCGAAACGAATCGGGACCCGTTCGACGGAGACGACTTCCCCCACCAGTTGCGCCAGATCCGCCAGCGGTCCGCCGCGCTCGCCGGTGACCGCGGCGAGCAGCGCGGTCTGTTGCTCGTCGGTGGCGTTATCGGAGATGTAGACACACAGACGCCAGTTCCCGGCGAGCACATTGCCCGGGATGTGAGTGGCATACGCGACAGTCACGCCGGAAACATCGACCCCGTCGACATCACCGCTTTCGAAATGGTAGGCAAGGGATGCATCGCAGGTGCCCCGATCCGGGTCCTCCCCGATCCAGCACGGGCACAGCACCTCGCAGGTGCAGACCTCGAGCAGCTTGCCACTGAGGCGGTAACCCATGACCCTCCTCCCCGCGCCGCAACGACGCGTCACCACGGTGGGACGCTGTCAGTGTGCGCGCGGCATTGCCGTTACGTAAGGGCCAAATGCGGCATCGCCTGGCCATTTCCGCCAAGCGGTCGCCCTCCTCAGCCGGCGTCGCTGGATGCCTGCCAGACGTTGAGACCGCCGTCGGTCGCGTAGCGATCGATCTCGGCGAGCTCCTCTTCGCTGAAGTCGAGACGCTCCAGTGCCTTCAGGCTGTCGGCGATCTGTGCCACCCGGCTCGCACCGATGATGGTGGAGGTTACCCGCGGGTCGCGAAGCACCCAGGCGATCGCCATCTGCGCAAGCGTCTGTCCGCGGCGCTGGGCAATGGTATTCAGCGCGCGCACGTTCTCCAGGTTTTCCGGCGTGAGGAACGACTCGGAGAACGCCTTGCCGGTCTTCACCCGGGAGTCCTCGGGCACACCGTCCAGGTACTTGTCGGTGAGCAGCCCCTGGGCGAGCGGCGAGAAGGCGATGCAGCCCATGCCCTCCTCGGCGAGCACGTCGAGCAGGCCATCGTCCTCGATCCAGCGGTTCAGCATGGAATACGACGGCTGGTGGATCAGGCAGGGCACGCCCATCTCGCGCAGCAACGTCGCCGCCTCCGCGGTCTTGCGCGCGGAGTACGAGGAGATGCCCACGTACAAAGCCTTGCCCTGCTGCACCGCGCTCGCCAGCGCCCCCATGGTCTCTTCCAGTGGCGTGTCCGCATCGAAGCGGTGGGAATAGAAAATGTCCACGTAGTCGAGGCCGAGGCGCGTGAGGGAGGCGTCCAGGCTGCCCAGCAGATACTTGCGTGAACCGCCGAAGCCGTAGGGACCCGGCTGCATGCGGTAGCCCGCCTTGGTCGAGATCACGAGCTCTTCGCGATACGGCGCGAGCTCGCGCTTGAGCAGCCGCCCCACGTTCTCTTCGGCCGCGCCCGGCGGAGGACCGTAATTATTGGCAAGGTCAAAATGGGTGACACCCTGATCGAACGCATAGCAGAGCATCTCCCGGATTTCGTTGAACGGCTTGTCGCCGGCGAAATTCTGCCACAGGCCGAGGGAGATGCGCGGCAGCTGCAACCCGCTGCGGCCGCAGTGTGCGTAAGGCATGCGTTCGTAACGCGCTTCGTCCGCTAGATAGACCATCATCTCCTCCTCGGCCTGGTACGCAAAGTGTGTCGCATACTACCAGTCCATCCCCGGCATTGGTGCACACCACGGGGCACCGGTGGACGTTGTCGCCGTGTCGTGCAAACATGGATTTTCCATATTGATTCGGAGTGCCCCGTGCCGGAACGCCTGCGTGACACCCACGAACAGATCGGACACGCGCGGATCCGCGCGGTCGTCGACGACTTCTACGACCGAATCCAGCGCCACCCCACCCTCGCCGAGCCGTTCCGCCGGGTGACCGACTGGCCCGAGCACAAGGCACGCCTGACCCACTTCTGGTGGCTGTCTCTCGGCGGCGAACGTTACCGTGACGACGAGTTCCGCGTCGGACCGGCGCACATGAGCCTCGGCATCACCGATGCGCTGGTGGATGACTGGCTGGCCCTCTTTCGTGCTGTGCTCGACGACCATCTGCCCGGCGAGCTCGCCGAAGCCTGGTTCGCCCGCGCTGAGCACATGGGCCGCTCCATCCGCATGCTCGCCCAGTTCTCGCCGGATACGCTGGTACCGAACGCCCGCCGCGCCTGATACGCCGCATCATCGACCGGTTCCGGGCGTTGCGCCCCCCGGGGCGGCCCGGCACCATTGCGCCCCAACCGGATTCCACCCTTGGGATCACTGCACGCGTGCGAACGCACGATACGTTGGGGGGCAACACTGCATGCACGATAACGATTCCACTCGGCAACCCGTGTGGCGACAGGCGCTCGCGGGCTCACAAATGTTGTTGGTCGCATTCGGGGCTCTGGTGCTCATGCCCCTGATCACGGGCCTGGACCCGAACGTGGCGTTGTTCACCGCAGGCGCCGGCACCCTCCTCTTCCAGCTCGTCACAAGCCGGCAGGTGCCGGTGTTTCTCGCCTCGTCATTTGCCTTCATTGCCCCGATCATCGCCGCCAAGCAGCAGTTCGGCCTGGCTGCCACCATGGGCTCGCTGATGGCGGCTGGTCTGTTCTACATCGCGCTGGCCGGCGCGGTGCGCGCCCGAGGATCCGGTTTCATCAACCGCTACCTGCCGCCGGTGGTGATCGCACCGGTTATCATGGTGATCGGCCTGGGACTCGCCCCCACGGCGGTCCACATGGCAATGGGGCAAAGCGGCGACGGCGCCGATCAGCTGGTGCCCTATGCCGACGCCATGGTCATTTCCATGACCTCGCTCGTGGTGACCATCGTCGTCGCCGTGCTGGGCCGCGGCCTGCTGCGGCTGATCCCGATCCTGTTCGGCGTGGTGGCCGGCTATGTGCTGAGCTTCTTCTACGGCGTCGTCGACACCACCACCATTGCCGAAGCCCAGTGGCTCACGGTACCGGCGTTCACGGCGCCCGCATTCGACTGGCGTGCCATCGCGTTCATGCTGCCGGTGGCGATTGCCCCGGCGATCGAGCACATCGGCGACGTGCTCGCCATCGGCACCGTCACCGGGCGCGATTACATCCAGCGCCCGGGGCTGCATCGCACGCTGCTCGGCGACGGACTCGCCACCTCGGCCGCCGCGGCGCTCGGCGGACCGCCGAACACGACGTACTCGGAAGTGACCGGCGCGGTGATGCTCACGCGCAATTTCGATCCCCGTGTGATGACCTGGGCGGCGGCGTTCGCCGTCGCACTGGCGTTCATCGGCAAGTTCGGCGCCGTGCTCCAGAGCATTCCCGTGCCCGTGATGGGCGGCATTCTCTGCCTGCTCTTCGGCTCCATCGCGGTGGTGGGGCTGAACACCCTGATCCGCCACCAGGTGGACCTTTCGGTCGCCCGCAATCTGGTGATCGTCGGCGTGACCCTGGTATTCGGCATCGGCGGCATGGCCTTCGGCCGCGGCGAGGTGGCGCTGGAAGGCATCGCGCTATGCAGCGTGGTGGCGGTGGCGCTCAACATCGTTCTGCCGAGCGCGCAGCGATGGCGGGAACACGCCCATTACTAACCTTTCGACAAGTATCGCCATGACTCGGCGTTCTTCAGCGCGCCTGTTCGCTTCGACACGGCTCGTCGGTATGCCGCCACAATGGGCTCGCGACATCCCGAGTCAGTGGCCTCGATGATCAGGGGCGCGAGGCGCGCGGTGTAGCAAGATCTGCATGACGACGAGCGACGCTGCCCACAGGCGCGCCGACGAGCGCCCAAAGGGCGCCGTTGTGCAGCTCTGAGGCATGGCAATACTTGTCGATAGGTTAGGAAGCGGGGGCGGAACGAAGAAAGGGGCGGCCGTCGACGGCCGCCCCTTTCTCATCTGTTTGGTGGAGCTAGGCGGGATCGAACCGCCGACCTCCTGCATGCCATGCAGGCGCTCTCCCAGCTGAGCTATAGCCCCTCTTGTGCTGAAGGCGAAACTCTACCGATCCCCCCTGGATTTCGCAACCCCGGAACTGCGACTGCTCCAAGCGCAACGCAAACGTTTGCGCAAACGTTTGCGTTGCGCTACGGTCTTAGCCACAACCTTTGACATCACAATAGTCACTTGGGAGGAGAGCCGGGTGAGAAAGCACGGCCTGTTGAACGCCCCGCTTGCTCGCGTGGTCGCGGAGATGGGGCACACGGATACACTCGCCATCGCCGATGCGGGCCTGCCGATCCCGCCGGGCACACCGCGCATCGATCTCGCCGTCCGGCCCGGCGTTCCCGGCTTTGTCGACGTGCTCGAAGCCGTGCTCGACGAGCTTTGCGTCGAGCGGGCGTTGCTGGCCACGGAGATGAAGACGGCGAGCCCCGGCCTGCACGACGTCACCACGGAACGGCTCGCCGGGGCCGTCGCGGGTATCGACACCGGAGCGCACGTCGATTATCTCGACCACGACGTGTTCAAGGTGCGCCTCGCCGGCGCCCGGGCTGTCGTCCGCACGGGTGAGTGCACGCCTTTCGCGAACGTGCTGCTCACCAGCGGCGTACCCTTCTGATCGCGCCATGGCCCTGCTCGAACTGACCGGTATCAGCAAGGCATTCTCCGGCGTGAAGGTTCTCCAGGATGTGGATTTTCACCTGGAGGCCGGCCGGGTACATGCCCTCGCGGGGGAGAATGGCGCGGGCAAGTCCACGCTGATGAAGATACTGGCCGGCATTCATCGCGCCGACGCTGGCACCATGCGCCTCGACGGCGAACCGGTGAGCTTCGCCAATCCCCGTGAGGCGATGGACGCCGGCATCGCCACGATCCACCAGGAACTCAACCTGGTGCCAACGCTCAGCGCCGGGGAGAACATTTTTCTCGGCCGCGAACCGAGGACCCCACTCGGGACGATCGCCTGGCGACGGCTATTCGCCGAGGCCGATGAGCTACTCGACGCCCTCGAGCAGCCCATCGATCCGCGCGCGCCGGTTTCGCAGCTCGCGGTCGGCCAGCAACAGATGGTGGAGATCGCCCGGGCGCTATCCATCGATGCGCGCATCATCATCATGGACGAGCCCACCGACGCGCTCACCGACGTGGAAACACGCATCCTCCAGGGAGTCATCCGGCGTTTGCGCCACAACGGCAAGGCGGTGGTGTTCATCAGCCACCGACTCGCGGAGATTTTCGACCTGTGCGACAGCATCGCGGTGCTTCGTGACGGCCGTCTGGTACACGAAGGACCGACCACCTCCCTCGACGAGGACGCACTCATCCAGCACATGGTCGGCCGCGAGCTTGCTGACCGTTACCCCTACGAGTCGGCGGAGCCCGGCCCGGTGAAGGTCCGGGTAGACGGCCTGTGTGCGCCCGGCGTCCAGGACGTGACGTTCGAAGCCCGCGCCGGCGAGGTCGTGGGCTTCGGTGGCCTGATGGGTGCCGGGCGTACGGAAATGGCCAAGGCGATCTGCGGCGAAGCCCGCATCCACGCCGGGCGTATCGAAGTCGACGGCCGCGCGTGTCGCCCCCGTTCACCGCGTGACGGGCTGCGCGCGGGCATCGTCTACGTGCCCGAGGACCGCAAGCAGGAGGGGCTATTGCTCGCCCAGTCCGTGGCCATGAACCTCTCGCTCACCGCCCTGCCTCGCTTCTCGCGCCTCGGGGTCATCGACCACGGCGCGGAGAACCAGGCGGTGGCGGACGCGGTCACCCGATTCCACGTCAAGGTAGCCGACACCGCCAACCCGCTGGAGACACTCTCGGGGGGTAACCAGCAGAAGGTCTCGCTCGCCAAGGCGCTTATGCCGGAACCGGAAATCGTCATTCTCGACGAGCCCACACGTGGCGTCGACGTGGGCGCCAAGCGCGAGATCTATCTGCTGATCAACGCGCTCAAGCGTCAGGGCAAGTGTGTCCTGCTGATCTCCTCGGACATGCCGGAGCTGCTCGGCATCGCCGACCGCGTGATCGTGCTCGCCGGCGGGCGCGTGAGCGCCGAATACCCCCGCGACGAGGCGACCCAGGAGCGCATCATGGGCGCCGCCGCCGACTTTCCCACGAACCCGCAACCAGGCCCTGAGACATGAATGCCGCGACCCGCACCCTGGTAGACAACAAGGCCCTGTTCGCACTCCTGCTGCTGGCGACGATCAGCGCCGTGCTCAGCCCGCACTTCTTCAGCGTGGACAACGCGCTCAACATCCTGCGGCAGACGAGCATCAACGCGATCATCGCGATGGGGGTCACCTTCGTGATCCTCACCGCGGGTATCGATCTCTCCGTTGGCTCGGTGCTCGCACTCACCGGCGCATTCGCGGCGACGATGACTGCCTCGGGCCTTTCGGTGGCCGCGAGCGTACCGATCGCCCTGGCGTCCGGGGCGCTCATCGGGGCGGTCTCCGGGGTGGTGGTGGCTTACGGCCGCGTCCAGGCGTTCATTGCCACGCTGGTCGCCATGACCATGCTCCGGGGGGCGACACTGGTGTTCACCGACGGCCGCCCGGTAGGCATCGGCAGTACCGAGGCCGCCGACCTGTTCTGGTTCATCGGCGGTGGCTACTGGCTCGGCATCCCGGTGCCCATCTACCTCATGTTCGCGGTATACGCCGTGTGCTGGGCCGTACTTCACCACACCCGCTTCGGCCGCTACGTCTACGCCGTCGGCGGCAACGAGAAAGTCGCGCGACTGTCCGGTATCAACGTCAACGCCATCAAGATCGCGGTGTTCGCGGTCTCCGGCACCTGCGCCGCCCTCGCCGGCATCATCCTCACCGCGCGTCTGGGCTCGGCGCAACCGAACGCGGGCTTCGGCTATGAGCTCGACGCCATCGCCGCGGCGGTGATCGGCGGCACCAGCCTAATGGGTGGACGCGGCCGGATCTTCGGCACGCTGATCGGCGCTCTCGTCATCGGCGTGCTCAACAACGTCCTCAATATTCTGGACGTGTCCTCGTACTTCCAGATGATCGCCAAAGGCGCCGTCATTCTTCTGGCCGTCCTGGTGGACAGCCGTACCAAGCCGCAACAGTGATGGGAGGAGGAGAAGCATGAAACGTACTGCCATAGCGGTAGCCGCCGCGCTCGGGATCGCCGCCGGGGGCACCGGCAACGCCGCCGCAGCCGAGATCGCGCTGGTGGTCTCGACACTCAACAACCCGTTCTTCGTCACGCTCCAGGAGGGCGCGCAGGCGCAGGCGAAGGAGCTGGGCCATGAGCTCACCGTGCTCGATTCCCGCGACGACCCGGCGCGTGAGCTCTCCAACGTGGAGGACGCCGTGATCCAGGGTGTCGACGCCCTGCTCGTCAATCCCACCGACTCGAATGCCGTGGCATCGGCCGTACGCGCCGCCAACGCGCGGGACATTCCCGTGATCACGCTCGACCGCGCCGCCAACCGCGGTGACGTGGTCGCGCATGTCGCCTCGGACAACGTGGAAGGCGGGCGCCTCGCCGGCGACTACGTTATTGATCAGCTCGACGGCGACGGCGAGGTCGTCCAGCTCGAAGGTGTGCCCGGGGCCTCGGCCACCCGCGACCGCGGCAAAGGCTTCATGGAGGCCATCTCCGATGCCGGCGGCATCGAGCTCGTCGCCAGCCAGCCAGCGGAGTTCAACCGCACCAAAGGCATGAACGTCATGGAAAACCTGCTGCAGGCCCATGACGACATCGATGCCGTGTTCGCCCAGAATGACGAGATGGCGCTGGGCGCCGTGCGTGCCATCGAGGCGAGCGGCCGTGACATCATGGTGGTCGGGTTCGACGGCACCGACGACGGCGTCGCCGCGGTCGAGGATGGCAGCATGGCCGCCACGGTCGCCCAGCAAGCCGGACGTATCGGTGAGCTCGGCGTGACCACGGCGGACCGGGTGCTCGCCGGGGATAACGTCGAGGACTACATCCCCGTGCCCCTCAAACTCGTCACCGAATAGGCTCGTACCGGGGCGGCGCATCGCGCCGCCCCCCACCGCACCATGGTCAGACTCAAGGACGTCGCCGAGGCCGCCGGGGTCTCCACCACCACGGTCTCCCACGTGATCAACGGAACACGCCGCGTATCCCCGGCGACACGCGAACGCGTGCGCAACGCCGTCGCACGGCTGGGTTACCGCCCGGATTCCATCGCCCAGGCATTGAAGGCGAATCGCAGCCGCACCATCGGCATGATCGTCACCAGCACCAACAACCCGTTCTTCGCCGGGGTGATTCGCGGCGTGGAGGACGGCTGCTTCGCCCGCGGCTACAGCCTGGTGCTGTGTAACGCGGACGACGTCGACGACAAGCAGCTCGCCTACCTGCAGACCCTGCGTGACAAGCGCATCGACGGCCTGGTGGTCATGACTTCGCGCAACGGCCCACGCTTTCTCGACACCCTGCGGGATGCCTATCGCGTGCCCACGGTGTTCATGGACGCTGCGCCCGGCGCCGAAGAAGACACCGCCGTGGTCAACGACGATTCCCGTGCCGGTGGCCGTATCGGCATCGAGTTCCTGGTTGGGCGCGGATTCCGCGACATCGCGGTACTCACCGGCCCCCACGATCACCCCCGTTCCCGGGAACGCCTGGCCGGGGCCGAGGCAGCCCTCGCCGAAGCCGGCGTGGCACTGCCCGACGAGCGTGTGCTGGCAACAGACCTGCTCATGGCCAGCGGGCATCGCGCGATGACGCACCTGTTAGGCAGCGCCGGCAGGCCGGAAGCGGTCTTCGCCTTCAACGATCTCGCCGCCATCGGCGCGATCCGCGCTGCCGCGGACCAGGGTCTCGCGGTGCCCACGGATATCTCGGTCATCGGCTACGACGACGTCGAGATCAGCCGTTACCTGACACCGGCACTGACCACAGTGCGCCAGCCCATTCCCGCGCTCGGCCAGACCGCGGCCACCGTGCTGCTGGACCGCCTGGACAAAGGCACGCCTCTGCCCGCACAGACCCGGCTCGCCCCCGAGCTCGTGATCCGCGACTCGGTGGCTTGGCGAGACACGGCCCGCGCGCGAAACCAACCACCGGAGCCCGACGCATGAGTGTTCTCGTCTTCGGCAGTATCAACGTAGACATCGCCCTGTACGCCCACCGTCTGCCCCGCCCCGGCGAGACAGTTCACGGCGAGCGCTACGCCATCGGCCTCGGCGGCAAGGGCGCCAACCAGGCCGTCGCCGCCGCCCGTCTGGAGGCAGCCACTCACCTGGTCGGGCGTATCGGCCAGGACGAGTTCGGCGACCGTGCGCGGGCGGCCCTGGATCGCCATGGCGTTCACTGCGAAACCCTGCAGCGCTGCGAGACACCGACGGGCATCGCTCTGATCGGCGTCGACGACGCCGCGCAGAACTGCATAACGGTGGTACCCGGTGCCAACTTCGCGGTGGACGACAGCGATGTTCACCGACTCGAACGGTTACTGCCGCAGGCGCGCTGCCTGCTGCTGCAACTCGAGCTGCCCCTGCCCACCGTCATGGCCGCGGCACGCGCCGCCAATGCGGCGGGTGTGCCGGTGCTGCTGGACCCGGCACCGGCTCCCCCGGAACCGCTGCCGCCCGCGCTGCTCGGGGCGGTGGACGTGCTCACCCCCAACGAGACCGAAACCGAAGCGCTGCTCGGGCGCCGGCCGACGACGGCGGAGGAGGCGCTCAACGCCGCGCAGACACTACAGGCACAGGGCGTCGCCGCCGCAGCCGTGAAGCTCGGCGAACGCGGCGTTGCTTTCCGCAGCGGCGACACGCAGGGATTCGTTCGGCCGTATCCCGTGGAGAGCGTGGACACGACGGCCGCCGGCGACGCTTTCAGCGGCGGCCTCGCGAGCGCACTCGCCAGAGGCGAGGTGCTCGCCGATGCGGTACGATTCGCTGCCGCCTGTGGCGCACTGGCCACCACCCGAGCGGGTGCCGCCGATGCTATGCCGACTGCGCGCGAGGTGCGGGCATTAATCGAAGCGGGCTAGTGTCCTGGAACAGGACACTAGAAAACCAGCTCGCGTAGATCCACGAAGCCCCTACGCTCCATTCGGTCGATGCGTTCGGCGAGCTCCGGGTCACGCAACCAGCCCTCGGCGCGCTGCACCTCCGGCGAGTGCTCGTCCAACCGGCCAGTGACGAAGAACTCGGCGACCAGGTACGCATAACTCACGAGATCCCGCACCCGCGGGTTCTCCGGCTCGCTATCGACGAGGCCGGGGAACAGTTCCCGGATCTGGGTCAGCGTCTGCTCGGGATTCGGATCGAGCTGGTCACCCAACAGGAACCAGACCGCGACGATCAGCTGGCTGCGGGCGACGGCGCTGTCGGGGCACAGGCGCACGGCCGTACGCGAGGCTTCCACGGCTTCCCGGCGGTAGCCGTCGCGACGGAAATCCAGCGCGATGCTGCGCAGCAGCTCCTCCACCGACGAGAAGCCACGCACGGCGGTGAGCGCCTCGAGCAGCGCGGCGTGCAGTCCAGGCCAGTCGTGGTCCGAGTCTTTCGGCCCCTGACCGAAGCCGACCGCAAGGCCGCGCACCAGCTCCGTGGTATCGTGCTCGGCCGGATCGCCCGGAACGCCATCGCCGGCATTGCCGCTCCAGATGGGCAGCAGACAGGATTCCTCGACGCCGGCGAGCTTCGCCAGCGCCGGATCGAGTTGCACCTGCGACCAGGCCAGTTCGGGATGATTGCTCACGCTCATGGGTGCCTGCTGGCGTTTTCCTTGGGTTCGGACAAAGGCGCGCAGTACATCATGACAAAGCGATGATCGCCACCCCTGTGCGATGAGGGGCCCATCCACGGAGCACAACGATGCGTGAACCACGTCGCCTCCAACGTACCGCGCACGCCAGGGTTCGCTCCTTGCGGTTGTTGCTGCGTCTGCTCCGGCCACACCGCGGCCGTCTGTTGGCCGCGGCGTTGGCGTTGCTGGTCGCCGCCGGCAGCGTCCTGGCCGTCGGCCAGGGGCTGCGCTACGTCATCGACGGCGGTTTCATGGCCGGTAATGCGGCAATGCTGGATCGCGGGCTCACCGCGCTGCTCGCCATCGTCGCGGTGATGGCGCTCGCCACGGCGGTGCGCTTCTATCTCGTCTCCTGGATCGGCGAGCGCGCCACTGCGGCACTTCGCAAGGAGGTCTTCGACCACCTGCTTTGCCTGGAGCCGGCCTTCTTCGAGCTCAACGGCGCCGGTGAGATCCAGTCCCGGCTGACCGCCGACACGGCGGTGATTCAGACCATTCTCGGGTCGTCGTTTTCGCTGGCGGTGCGCAACGTGCTGCTCGCACTGGGCGCGGTGACCATGCTCTTCGTTACCAGTCCGGCGCTCACCGGCCTCGTCGTGATGGGCATGCCGCTGGTACTGGCGCCGTTGCTGATCCACGGGCGGCGGGTGCGGCGTCTGTCGCGCCACAGCCAGGACCGGATCGCCGAGCTCGGCGGCTTCGCCAGCGAAACGCTGCATGCCATCCGCACGGTACAGGCGTTCAACCATGAGGCCGAGGACCGCCGACGCTTCGGCGAGCACGTGGAGGCCGCCTTCGCCGCCGCGCGTCAGCGCATTCAACAACGGGCGTGGCTCACGGGCATGATCATGGGGCTGGTCTTCACCGCCGTGGCCGCGGTGCTGTGGCGCGGTGGCCATCAGGTCCTGGCGGGGAGCCTGTCGGCGGGGGAGCTGTCCGCCTTCGTTTTCTATGCCGTGCTGGCGGCAGGCGCCGTGGCGACGCTTTCGGAAGTCGCCGGCGAGGTCTACCGGGCGGCCGGAGCCGCCGAGCGTCTGCAGGAGCTGCTCGACGCCCCCCCATCCATCGCCGCCCCAGCCGACCCGGTAACGTTGCCCAACGCATCCGGCGCCATCGCCCTGGAAGGCGTGCACTTCGCGTATCCGTCACGGCGCGAGACACCCGCGCTCGTGGACATCGATCTGGCAGTGCATCCGGGGGAACGCATCGCGCTGGTGGGCCCCTCCGGCGCCGGAAAAAGCACCCTCTTCGCCCTGTTGTTGCGTTTCTACGATCCCGACGCTGGATCCGTACGCATCGACGGCGTGGATCTGCGTCACGCCGACCCCGCTGCGATACGCGCGCGGCTGGCGTTGGTGGCACAGGAACCTACCCTGTTCACCGGCAGCGTGCGCGGGAACATCGCCTACGGCGATCCGCACGCGGACGAGACCGCGATCCGCGCCGCCGCCGGCGCCGCCGATTGCCTCGAATTCATCGACCGCCTGCCGCAGGGGCTCGAAACGCCGGTCGGCCCGGGCGGTGTTCGTCTGTCAGGCGGGCAACGCCAGCGTCTTGCCATCGCACGGGCAGTGCTGCGGGATCCGGCGATCCTGCTCCTCGACGAGGCAACCAGCCACCTGGACAGTGAGAGCGAGCGACGCGTGCAGATCGCGCTGGAACGACTGATGGCGCGACGCACCAGCGTGGTGATCGCCCACCGACTGGCCACCGTCACGGCGGCGGACCGCATCGTCGTACTCGAGCACGGCCGAATCCGTGCCGAAGGTACACACGCCGCCCTGCTTCGGGAAAGCCGCCTCTACGCGCGCCTGGCCAGCCGTCAGCTCGCCTGAGACACCCAGCGCGAACGCGTAGAGGCACTCACGCAATCCACCAGCCGAGCCCGAACGCCCCGGCCACGGCAGCCAGAATGCCGATGAGCACCAACAGCCCGTCACGCACGCTCAGACCCAGCGCCAGCAACACGATGGCTGCGGCCGGCACCGCCGCGGCGAATGGCACCAACTCCAGCGGCACCATCGTCAACGCCAGCAACAGGCACAGGGCAGCGACCAGTCGTGGCGCCGGTCCGTTGGTCAGAATACCGAGCCGCTGACCGGTGAGACCATCGATACGACGCGTCACTGGTCGCGCGCGGTTGTAGACGGCAAGGAAGCGCTCCCGCGCCAGCGCCACACGGCTCAGGCGCGATGGCAACCACGGCGAGCGACGACCGAGCACGAGCTGCGCGGCCGTCAAAACCACCAGCGTGGCGCACACCGTCGGCACTCCCGGCACCGCCCCTGTCGGCAGCAGCGCGATGAGCGCCGGCGCCAGCAGCAGCGGCCCGAAGCCGCGGCTCTGGAATACCGCGACGACATCGCCGATCGTGATGTGCTTGCCGTCGAGCTCCCCTGCGAGCTCGTCCAGGATGTCGGTCAACCCCATGCGTGTCGCCACCCAGATTAGTGCAGACCGTGTTGTGACTGCCCGGCAATGGTGCTATGCCGCAATCGGTCTATGTGGCTGATGTGCGGAGCCCTATCATAGGCACTGTTGCAGCGCACCAAACCAGAGGAGCCACACCATGCACCACGATGAAGCAGCCATCACCCACAAGGCCCTGAACCACACCGATATCGAGCGCGTGATGATCGAGGCGCGCCGTCTGCGTGCCCAGGCCGTCCGCGACGCAAGCGTGCGGTTTTTCCGCGGCGTGCGCGATATCCTGAGCGCCAACGCTCGTCTGCCCGGCGTATGGCCCCGTCCTGCCTGAGGTCGGGCCGTCCGGACCAGGTTCAGCCTTCCTCGCGCTCGCGCTCGTAGCGCTTGAGCACACGCCGGCGGCGTAGCGAGCTGAGGCGATCGATATAGAGGTGGCCATCGATGTGGTCGCATTCATGCTGCACACAGGCCGCCTCCAGTCCCTGCGCCTCGAACTCGTAGCACTCGCCGTCGGCGTCCTGGGCGCGTACGAGCACCCGATTCACCCGGCTCTTGGTCCGCTCGCGCACCCCCGGCACCGACAGGCACCCCTCATCCAGCTCCATTGGCTCGCCCAATGGCTCGTATTCGGGGTTCACCAGCACGCGCGCTGGTTGATCTTCCACCTGCATAACCGCCACACGCAAGTGCACCCCGATCTGCACGGCCGCGAGCCCGATTCCCTCGGCGGCTCGCATGGTGTCGAACATGTCGTCGATAAGCGACCTGAGGCCCTCATCGAAGCGTTCCACCGACTTCGATACCTCGCGCAGGCGGGGATCCGGATGAGCGAGTATAGGTCTTTCCATGATCGTCGATTACCTGTGAATACCGTCACCTGAGCACGACAGCATACCTTGCCATGACACCTGCCTGGGCAGACATGCGATGGCGAACGAACTATCCGGCTATAGTGGCCACCGTGGTTCGAATTCGTGGAGGGAGTTCCGGGTGCCTTCTATAGTGACTGGCAGACGTTGTCCGCAAGGCCCTTGCCAAATCGGGCATGCGACCAAACGTCATCGGCCGGGGGCGGCGTGAATTGCTGTAGGCCGACGCCGGATCTGCCCCACAACCACGGGCTTCAGACTGAGACATTGAGCTTCGGCAAACGAAGGAGAATCAAGAATGTTGCGGATGACCACGCGAAACACAATCATTCCGATGAGCCTCGGTCTCATCCTGACGCTGGGCTTGGGGGGAACTGCCCTCGCCGACAGCCACATGGAAGGCGGTCAGGGCGCCTACTGGACCGACGGCAACGGCAATGCCTGGAAGAACGCCAACGGTGACTGCTGGTACAACCCGAATCAGGAAAAAATGGAGCCGCGCGAAGAGTGCGGTGATGTCATCGAGACCGCAGAACCGGAGCCGGAACCCGAGCCGGAACCGGAGATGGTCAAGCGCACCGAGCGCATCAACCTCGACGCCCGGACCCTGTTCGGCTTCGACAAGGCGACGCTCACCGACGATGGCAAGATGGAACTCGACGAGCTCGCTGCCGATATCGAGTCGGATTGGGAAGTGAACCGCATACGGGTCATCGGCCACACCGACCGCATCGGTCCCGAAGCGTACAACATGAAGCTCTCCGAGCGTCGCGCCCAGGCGGTGGCCGACTACCTCATGGGCATCCCCGCGCTGGCCGATCACGACATGCGCGTCGTCGGCCGTGGCGAGTCCCAGCCGGTGGTGCAGTGCGAAAACACCGGCGGCCGCAACCAGCTCATCGAGTGCCTGCAGCCGAACCGCCGCGTGGAAGTCGAAATCAGTGGCATGAAGACGGTGATCGAGCAGAAGATGAACTGATCGCCCGCGCGATCCCACAACCGTGCAGGCCGGCGGCAAGATTGCCGCCGGCTTTTCGTTACGCGTCCGCGAGAATCATGTCCGCGCCTTTCTCGGCAATCATGACCGTCGGCGCGTTCGTGTTACCCGACGTAATGACCGGCATCACCGAGGCGTCCACTACCCGCAGGCCGGCAATCCCCCGCACCCGCAGACGCTCGTCAACGACCGCGTCGTCATCGCCACCCATCCGACAAGTGCCCACGGGGTGGAAGATCGTTGTACCAATGTCCCCGGCGGCCTCCGCCAGTGCCTCGGCATCGACGATCTCAGGGCCGGGGAGCAGCTCTTCGGGGCTGAAACGGCTCAGCGCCGGCGCCGCGAGAATACGCCGCGTAAGCCGAATCGCCTCGGCCGCGACACGCCGGTCCCCTTCCGTCGAGAGGTAATTCGGGGCTATGCGGGGAGGGACGAACGGGTCCGGGGACGTGATCGTCACCTCGCCGCGACTCTCCGGCTGAAGATTGCAGACCGAAGCGGTCAGCGCCGGGAAACGATGCAGCGGATCGCCGAGTTTGTCGGTGCTCAACGGCTGCACGTGATACTCCAGGTTCGCACGGGTGCGCTGCGGGTCGCTGCGCGCGAAGCAGCCCAGCTGGCTCGGCGCCATCGACAGCGGACCGCTGCGCCGCAACGCGTATTCCAGCACCATGGCCGCCTTGCCCCACAGGCTGTTGGCACGCTGATTGAGGGTGACCGTGTCCTGCACGCGGAAGACCGTGCGTATCTGGAGATGGTCCTGGAGATTCCTGCCCACCCCGGGCAGCACGTGACGCACCGGCACACCGGTCGCCCGGAGCTGCTGCGGGTCGCCGATTCCCGAGCATTGCAACAACTGCGGCGAGCCGATCGCTCCCGCGGCCAGCACCAGCTCCCGCGAAACCCCGATGCGCTTGCGTTCGCCTTCGTGCAGTACGTCCAGAGCACTGGCACGACCGTCGGTAAGCTCGATTCCGCAGGCATGGACACCGGTCATCACCGTGAGGTTGTCCCGCGAGAGAACCGGCTTGAGAAACGCATCGGCGCAGGTCACGCGTACACCCCGGCGCTGATTCACCTGGAAGTAGCTGCAACCCTCGTTGTCGCCGGTGTTGAAGTCGTCGACGCTGGGGATGCCCACTTCCGCGGCGGCTTCCCGGAACGCATCGAGGATCTCCCACGACAGGCGCTGTCGCTCCACCCGCCAGTCCCCGCCCTGGCGATGATACGGCGGCCCCAGGTAAGCGTGATCCTCGCAACGCAGAAAGTATGGGAGAACGTCGTCCCAACCCCAGCCGGCGTTGCCCATGTCGCGCCACCGCTCGTAATCCTGCGCCTGACCGCGCATGTAGATCATGCCGTTAATGGCACTGCTGCCGCCGAGCACGCGCCCGCGTGGGTAGCTCAGACTGCGGCCGTTCAGCCCCGGCTCCGCTTGCGTGCGGAAGCACCAGTCGGTGCGCGGGTTGTTCATGGTGTAGAGGTAGCCAACGGGCACATGGATCCAGAAGTATCGATCCCAGCCGCCGGCCTCGACGAGCAGCACGCGGTTACCGGGGTCGGCGCTGAGCCGGTTGGCCAGCACACAACCGGCCGATCCCGCCCCGACGACGACGTAGTCGAACGCCCCCAGGGAGCCCAGCTCGGTCATCGCTCTCTCCTCCCCCTTGCTCGCAGGCGGGTTACGCCTGATCGCCGGTCTGCGTTATCTTTTCCGGCACCCGGACCGACCGCACCCCGCGCGACGCTGGCCGCCGCGGACGAGGTGTCGACGACCGTCCGCAGACCGAACCGAGTGAGCCACAGGCGTGCGGTAGGCGCAAGCACCGCCGCCGCAACGCGAGACGAGAATTCCATGCCCACCCGACCGAGCCGCAATCTGGAGACGTTCGACAATCCCACGCCCGAGCGCGATTACACCATCCGACTGACGATCCCCGAGTTCACCTGCCTGTGTCCGGTGACCGGCCAGCCGGATTTCGCCACGCTTTACGTGGATTATGTCCCGGAAGCGCTGTGCGTGGAGCTGAAGTCGCTGAAGCTCTACGTGTGGTCTTTCCGTGACGAAGGCGCGTTCCACGAAGCGGTTACCAACCGTATCCTCGACGACCTATCGAGCCTGCTGGTGCCGCGTTTCATGCGCGTGCGCATGGTCTTCGCCACCCGCGGCGGCATCGACACCACCGTGGTGGCCGAGCACCGCGCCGACGGCTGGACACCCACCCCCCCTGTATCGCTACCGTAACCGAACCGGAGGCGACACATTTGCACTCCGGGCGGGCATAGCGCATAGGTTCGGTATGACCGACCACCGCGGCGGGAGGGCACGCGGGTGATTGACGGCCAAACAAGAGCCACAATGCCGCGTTCCGGCAGCCCGTGGTATCACCCGTTCATCACGGTAACCACCATCGTCGTCGTGGGCGCCCTGCTGTCGGTGGGGCTCGCCTGGAGCGTCATCCACCAGGAGCGCGTCCGCACCGACGCCGCCTTCGACAAGACAGCACGCCAGCACATCACCGCCATAGAGCAAACCCTGCGTCAGGAGTTCGCGAGCGTCGGCAAGGTCGCCGATCTCTTCCGCCTTCAGCGGATCGTGACCCGGGAGCACTTCCAGCGCCTGGCACGCTCGGTGCTCGCGCGGCACGAGGCGCTTCACACGATCGCCTGGATTCCCCGGGTAACCCATCTGGAACGCGAGACTTTCGTCGCCCGGGCACGCGGCGGCTGGCCAGGCTATGCCATTCGCGACCGCAACCCGCTGGGCGAGCTCGTCGCTGCCGAACGGCGCCCGGTATACTTCCCCGTGCTGTTCATCGCACCGCAGGACGGGAATGAGGGCGCCATCGGCGTCGACCCGGGCGACGACACCGTCCGTACGGAGGCCCTTCACGGCGCCATCGCCCGTGGTCAGCTAACGGTCAGCGCGCCAACCACAGCGAGAATCGGGGGAGAGGCTCAGACCGCATTCATGGTCTTCGCCCCGGTGGGCGATGACTTCATCGACGGGCGCCTGACGCGCGTCGACGGCCTTGCCCAGAGCGTGATTCTCGTCGAACCGTTGCTGAACCGGGCATTGAGCGTATTGCACTCGAATGGGCTGCGTCTGAGCCTCACGGACACGTCGGCGGCCAGCGGTACGCCCCCGTTCGCCGAGCGCATGACGGGCAGCGAGTCCGTTCCCTGGTACATGCGCCCCGGCAGGCAGACGCTCGCCAGCACACGTGAGATCGCCGGCCGGTCGATGGAGATCGCAGTTTCGGCCGAAGGCGCGGCGTTCGCCTACGATCTCCGCCCGCCGGTCGCCGCTACCGCCCTGGGCCTCGCACTCACGGGCCTGACGAGCTGGCTGGTCGCCCTGCTCTCGCGGCGGGAACGGCGTGTGCGTGCGCTGGCCAGATGCCGCGACCTCCAGCTTCAGCATCTTCACCGCCACGATGCCCTGACCGGCCTGCTCAACCGCATTGGCTTCCAGGAAGAGATGGAGGCCGTTCTCTCCCGGGTGCGGGCCCGGAATACCACAGCGAGCCTCTGCTTCATCGATCTCGACCAGTTCAAGCTGGTCAACGATGTCTGTGGCCACGAAGCCGGCGACGAGCTACTGCGCCGGATTGCCGGACGACTGACGGACACAGCGTCGGAGGCGACTGTCGTGGCCCGCCTGGGCGGCGACGAATTCGGCGTGCTGCTGTACGGGCATACGGCGGCGGAGGGCGCGGGAATCGCCCAGGACTATCGTCGACACATAGAAGCCACGCGCTTCTCCTGGGGCCAGCGCGTACTGCCCGTTACCGCGAGCGTCGGCGTCGTCGAGATCAACCGATACACGCCTTCGATCGCCACTGCCATGAGCCAGGCCGACGCGGCCTGCCATATCGCCAAGGAACACGGCCGCAATCGGCTTCACACGTTCCACGAGGATGATCACTTGAGCGAGGCCTTCCACCAGCAGATGCGCTGGGTGAGCGCCTTGCGCGAGGCCCTGGACGAGAACCGGCTCGAGCTCTACCTGCAACGAATATACCCGGCGACAACACAACGCAGTGGCCATGCGCCGCCGATGGCGGAGATCCTGCTCAGGCTTCGCGAGCGCGACGGGCGGCTGATTCCGCCGAGTATCTTCCTGCCGGCGGCGGAACGTTACGGGGTGATTCCGAGCATCGACCGTTGGGTGGTGGCACAAACCATCCGTGAGCTCGCCGAGCACGGCCAGGACAGCGGCCAGTGGTTCATCAACCTATCCGGGCAGACTCTGGGCGATCTGACGTTCTGCGAGTTCATCCTGCACTGCCTGCACCACCACCGCGTATCACCTCGAATGCTGTGCTTCGAGGTCACCGAGACCGCGGTGGTGTCGAGCTTCGCCACCGCGCGCATATTCATGCGGCGGTTACGTGAGGCGGGATGCTGCTTCGCCCTCGACGATTTCGGCAGCGGCATGTCCTCGTTTCACTACCTCAAGGAGCTGCCGGTGGACTACCTCAAGATCGACGGCGGCTTCATCCGCGAGCTACCGGACAACCGGCTGGATTTCGCGGTCGCCGGCGCGATCCAGCGACTCGCCAATGAGCTCGGGCTGACGACGATCGCCGAGTTCGTCGAGGACGAGTCGGTCTTCGAGGCTGTGCGCGAGCTCGGAGTCGACCACGCGCAGGGTTACCATCTCGGCCATCCCGCGCCGTTGGAGCAGTTCCTGCGCAGCCGCAGCCGCCCCCGCTTCACCGTCATCACCGGCGGGGGGGATCAGTAACGGGGCAGGTGATCCGGCAGGACCACGCGACCGCCATAGAATGCTTCCAGGCGATCGGCAAAGCGGCGCGCCCGCGGCGGCAGCCCGTGGCTCAGGTAGGCGGCCAGGCGGGCATGCACGCGGCGGCGGAAGGCTTCGATGTCACCCGCAGCGCCATCGAGATTATCGAAACTCACACGGAATGGACTCCCCGCCGCCAGGCTGAACACCCATTCCAGCGCCTGCGGGGACGCCTCGACCCGCTCGAACAGTGCCTGCGTGGCGGCATCACGACCATCCCCCTGATACCAGTAGCCGTAATCCACCAGACGCCGCCGTGCAGCACCGGCGATACACCAGTGCGCGATCTCGTGGAGGGCGCTGGCAAAAAAGCCGTGGGCGAAAATCACCCGGTGATGGGGGCATTCGTCGTCCGCCGGCAGGTATAGCGGTTCATCGCCGCCGCGAACCAGGCGCGTGTTCTCCCGCTCAGCGAACTCGTCGTCGAAAAGGGCGATCAGGTCGGCGGCGTCATGAACCGGCCCGCCCCCATGCGGGGACGGGCTGGTTTGGACGGCATGACTCATTCGCCTGGCTCGAGCAGACGGTTCATGCGCTGCACGAACCCGGACGGGTCCTCGAGGTGACCGCCGCCGGTGAGCAACGCCTGGTCGAAGAGGAGGTTCGCCCAGTCCTCGAAGCGGTTGTCCTCGGAGCCGCTCTCCAGGCGTTGGATCAGCCGGTGATCCGGGTTCACCTCGAGCGCCGGGGCGCTCTGCGGCATATCGTGGCCGGCCGCCTTGAGCATACGCTGCATGTTGATGCCGAATTCGTACTCGCCCACCACCAGGCAGGCCGGGGAATCGGTGAGCCGGTCACTGATGCGCACGTCCGAGACACGGTCGCCGAGGGTTTCGCGCAGCTTCTCGGTCAGTGGCTTGAGCGCCTCCGCACGCTCCTCGCGGGCCTTCTTCTCCTCGGCATCCTCGAGCTCGTCGAGATCGAGCTCGCCCTTGGCCACGGACTGTAACGGGTGCCCGTCGAACTCGTGCAGGTGCCCCACCAGCCACTCGTCCACCGGTTCGTGAAGCAGCAGGACCTCGACGCCCTTCTTCCGGAACACTTCCAAATGCGGGCTGTTGCGCGCGGCATTGAGGCTTTCGGCGGTGACGTAGTAGATCTTCTTCTGACCCTCGCGCATGCGCGCCACGTAATCGGCGAGGGACACCTTCGCGCCGGCATCCGGCTCGTTGCTCGAGGCAAATCGCAGCAGCGCGGCAATGCGCTCCCGGTTCGAGGCATCCTCGACCGGCCCTTCCTTGAGCACGGAGCCGAACTGCTCCCAGAACGTCTCGTACTGTTCCGGCTCGTCCTTGGCCATGCGCTCGAGGGCATCGAGCACCCGCTTGGTCGAAGCACCGCGAATGCGATCGATGAGCTTGTTGTGCTGCAGCAGCTCGCGGGAGACGTTCAGCGGCAGATCGTCGGAATCGATCACGCCGCGAACGAAGCGCAGGTAGCGCGGCATCAGGTGTTCGCTGTCGTCCATGATGAACACGCGCCGCACATAGAGCTTGACGCCGTGGCGTTGGTCGCGGTCGAACAGATCGAACGGCGAGTGCTTCGGGATGAACAGCAGCGAGGTGTATTCCTGATTGCCCTCGACCTTGTTGTGCAACCAGGTCAGCGGTGCCTCGAAGTCGTGGGCGACATGCTTGTAGAACTCGACGTACTCCTCGTCGCTGATTTCGCTCTTCGGCCGCATCCACAGCGCCGAGGCGCGGTTGACCGTCTCGTCCTCCCCGTCTTCGTTCGCCATCAGGATGGGCAGCGAAATGTGGTCGGAGTAGCGTCTTACGATCTGTTTGAGCCGCCCCGGCTCCAGGAACTCGTCGCTGCCCTCGGCGATGTGCAGGACGACCTCGGTACCGCGCCGGGGGCGGTCCACGTACTCGACGGAATAGGCGCTCTTGCCGTCGGACGACCAGTGCACGCCGTAGTCCCGGGCCTCACCGGCACGGCGGGTATACACATCCACGCGGTCGGAGACGATGAACGCGGAGTAGAAGCCGACGCCGAACTGGCCGATGAGGTGGGCATCCTGCTTCTGGTCGCCGGTGAGCGCCTCCAGGAAGCGCTGTGTGCCGGATCGCGCGATCGTGCCGAGGTTCTCCACCACCTCGTCACGGCTCATGCCGATGCCGTTGTCGCGGACAGTGACCGTACGCGCCTCGGCATCCACCGCCACGCGGATGGCAAGCTCCGGGTCGTCCTCGAACAGCGTCTCGTCCTTGAGGGCCTCGAAACGCAGCTTGTCGGACGCATCCGAAGCGTTGGAGATCAGCTCCCGCAGAAAGATTTCGGGGTTGCTGTAAAGAGAGTGGATCATCAGATCCAGCAACTGCTGGACCTCTGTCTGGAACTCGAGAGTTTCCTGCTGTGCCTCTACGCTCATGTCGCTCGTCCATTCTTGGATGCCATGACTCGCCTACCAGTGGCGGCGGCTGCCGGCGCTTTCAACCACGCTGCTGCCACGCGCTGTCCGGCGCAGCGACGAACGCGCCTCGAATACGCTCATGATCGCGACGCAGCCGCCGATAACCCGGATATGAGCGATATGCTGATCGTCGCCCTCATCCTGGTCGCCGAGCTCGCGGTGGCACTCGCCGCCGCGGTGATCTGGCTCGGCGTGCGGCTGCGACGGCATTCCGGCAAACCGCCGACAGCGCGCGATTATATCGCCGACGAGATCGCTATGCTCGATACCGTCGCGGACGACGCCGCAGACGAGAACCGAGCCGTGATCGACACCCGGCGCGAGGCCCTGGCGACGGAGCTGGCGGCGCTCGATGCAACCACCGACGCCGCCCGTGAGAAAGCCCTGGCCGGCTACGCGGAACTCGCCGGGGAAAACCCCGGCGGTAATGACAGCGAGGACGAGGCCGAGCGCCTGCGCCGGCTGCTGCAACGCGAGGAGCAACGCCTCGGCGAGCTGCTCGAGCTCAAGGACGAAATGCGCGAGGTGCGCATGGGTTACGACCGTGTGCGCCACGTAGCAGCCCAGCTTCTCGAGGCTCAGAGCAACGGGCAGGTGGACGAGCAGACGGCCAACGCTTACCGCGAAGCCGAGGCCCACCACCTGGCCCGTCTGGAACAGCTCGAGCTACAGGTCGCGGAGACGGTCGAGGCGGCCTCCTCGGAAGCCGCCGGGGACAGCGCCACCGCGTCGGCATCGGGTGCCACCGCTCCAGCGGTCGAAGAGCTCGAACAAGTCGTCGCAATGAAGGACAAGGAGATCGAGGAGCTCAAGGCGGCCCTGGAACAGGCACGCTAAGGAACGGCCGCACGCCCGAGACGCCCACCCCACGGTTCCGGGCCAGCCCGTGGCGTCACGCCTCGTTCTCCATCTGTACACGCTCCCCCATATTGGCACGCCGCTCCTTATCCCAAGGAAGTCACCAAGCGTTCCAAGCCCGGGCGTCTGCAGGCGATTGGTACCCGGAAATCGAAGCACCTTCGTTCGGCACGATGCTGGTGCGCTCACAGCGCGCCCGGGTCGCGTGCGCTCATGAGCTTGACTCTCTCGTGCACGGCAGGGTTTACCGTGCCGCCGCCAATACGGAGGGATCAGCATGCAACGCAGTGATGACGATAATGCCATGGGTAATGGCTCGCCCAGCCCGTCGGCGGTACGCACCGCCACCGCACGGGCTGTGCATCAGCTTCTCGATGACCCCATCGTGTTCGAGGACCCTCTCGCCCTGCCGATACTCGGACGCGGGCACGAACGCGCGGTCCGTGAAGACCCGTTCCGGCATAATGACCCTGCCGCCCGGACGATGCGCGCGGCCATCGTCGCGCGCAGCCGGCTCGCCGAGGACGAGTTGCAGAAGGCCGTCGGCGAGGGCGTCCGACAGTTCGTCGTGCTGGGCGCAGGACTGGATACCTTCGCCTATCGAAACCCTTATAACGCACTCGGCCTGCAAACGTACGAGGTCGACCAACCGCCGATGCAGCACTGGAAACGCACGCGGTTGGACGAGGCGTGCATCCCGATTCCTGACTCTTTGACCTTCGTCGGGACCGATTTCGAAACGGGAGACTCACTCTCCGAGCGGCTGCGGGAGGCGGGGTTTCGCTGGGGCGAACCGGCGTGCTTTTCGTGGCTCGGAGTCACCCCGTACCTCACCGACGCCGACGTGCTCGATGTGCTCGCGACGCTGTCGCACTCGCCGGCCGGCAGCCGCGTGGTGTTCGACTACCGGCTGCCCACATCCATGCTCGAACCACTCGAGCGCATGATGGAAGAGCACGTCGCCGAGCTGTTCGCCGCCATGGGCGAGCCCTGGCGATCATCGTTCGAGCCCGTCGAGCTCCAGCACCAGCTCGGGTACATGGGCTTCACGGACCTGGAGAACCTCGGTCCGGCAGCACTGAACGAGCGCTTCTTTCCCAGGCGCAAGGACGGTCTGCAGACCGGGGGCGGCGGGCTGCGCATGCTGTGCGCGAGACGTTACTGACCTTTTCGTAAGTAGTGTCAGGTCTCAGCGCCACTACTGAGGGCTGGCAATACCATCGATCGCCCCGGACAGAGTCCGGGGCGATCCGTGACGGTTAGAACATTTCCGACGGCTCGAGCGGCTCGGGCCCATCACGGCGCTCGCCACTTTCACGCCCGGGGATGTGCTCGCCGGTGACCATGTCACGATAGCTCATGCCCGGTCCCACCATCGGGTAGACACCGGCATCGGGATCGACCATCACTTCCAGGAACGCCGGGCCGTCGAAACCGATGAAGGCCTCCAGCGCCCCTTCTAGCTCGGCCTTGTCGGCCACACGACGGGCGAACTCGAATCCGTCGGATTCGGCGGCCTTGATGAAGTCCTTGCGGTGCAGCGACTTGTCGCTCGCCGAGAAGCGGTCCTCGAAGTACAGGCGCTGCCACTGCCGGACCATGCCGTCACAGTTGTTGTTGAGCAGCAGGATCTTCACCGGCAGGTCGTACGTGGTGACGGTCTCCATCTCGCCGAGATTCATGCGGATGCTGCCATCACCGTCCACATCCACCACCAGGGCATTCGGGTTGGCGAACTGGGCACCGATCGCCGCCGGCAGACCGAAGCCCATCGTGCCCATGGAACCGGAGGTCAACCACTGCCGTGGCCGGCGGAAGTCCAGGTATTGCGCGGCAAACATCTGGTGCTGACCCACGCCGGTGCTCACGATGGCATCGCCCTCGGCGAGACGATTGAGCACCTCCAGCACATGCTGCGGCTGGATCAGCGGGTTCTGCCGGTCGAAATCCATGGGGTGCTTGCGGCGGAGGTTGCGCACGTGCTCCAGCCAGGGCGTGAAATCGCGGCGGAAGCCCTGGTTGCGTCCGTAGTCGAGGAGCTGTCGCACCGACCGGCCGGCCTCGCCCACGTGGGCCCAGTCCACCATCTTCACCTTGCCGATCTCGGCGGCATCGATGTCGATGTGGGCGACATGCTCGGCCATGGGCGCGAACAGCTCCGCCTTGGCGGCAACGCGGTCATCGAAGCGCGCGCCGACCGCGATGATGAAATCGCAGTCCTCCACCGCGTAGTTGGCGTAGGCGGTGCCGTGCATGCCGAGCATGTGCAAGCACAGCTCGTCGGTGGTATCGATGGCACCGAGCCCCATGACCGTGGTCACCACCGGGATGTTGAACGTCTTGGCGAATGCGGTGAGCTCGTCGCCGGCATCGCCACTGACCACGCCGCCGCCCACATAGAGCAGCGGGCGCGAGGCGTGCTCGAGCATATCGAAGAACTGGCGGCACTTGCGCTCGGAGAGCTTGGTCTGACGGAGCGACTCCATGCGCTGGCGATAACCGCGGATATCCAGCAGCCCCTCGCCCTGGAATTCGCCGACCCAGTTCTGCACGTCCTTCGGCAAATCCACGACCACCGGGCCCGGCCGGCCGGAACGTGCGACCTCGAAGGCGGTACGCAGGGTCGCCTCCACCTCCTCCGGCTTGGTGATCAGAAAGACGTGCTTGGCGCAGTTGCCCATGATGTTGACGATCGGCGCCTCCTGGAAGGCGTCCGTGCCCATGGCGCCCCGGGCGACCTGACCGGTGATCGCGACCACCGGCACGGAATCCGCCATGCAATCACGGATCGGCGTGACCGTGTTGGTGGCACCTGGGCCGGAAGTCACCAGGAAAACGCCCACTTTGCCGGAGCTACGGGCGTAGCCGGCGGCCATGAATCCGGCGCCTTGCTCGTTGGCGGGCACCACGAGCTGCAGCGGATCGACCTCCGCCTCGTCGCGATGGCGCTCGTTGTAGCGGAACACCGCATCGTAGGTGGGCAGAATCGCGCCACCGCTGTAGCCGAAGACGGTATCTACCCCCTCGTCCGCCAGTACCTGTACGACCATCTCCGCGCCGCTCATCTGCTGGCCGGCGAGAGGGTGCTTGGTACTCTTGTGCGTGACGCGGGGTGCTTGTTCCGTCATGGCTGACTCTTTAATCGTCGGTGGGTGGGATCCGCCTCCCCACTTCGAGAGGCGGACCTAGCAATATAATCGCCATTTACGCAAGGGTACAAGCGCGCACGCGCTGCATCACTGCTCACGCGGCTCGAACTCGAGCGCCACCGAGTTGATGCAGTAGCGAAGCCCGGTTGGCCGTGGCCCGTCGGGAAAGACGTGCCCGAGGTGCGCGTCGCAACGGGGGCAGTGGACCTCCGTGCGCACCATACCGTGGCTACGATCGTCCTCGGTGGCGACTGCACCCTCCCGCACCGGCGCCCAGAAGCTGGGCCAGCCGCTGCCCGAATCGTATTTCTGCCCACTGTCGAACAGCGTCTCGCCGCAGCACACACAGCGGAAGACCCCGTCGTCCTTGAGCTCGTTGTACGCGCCGGAGAACGGCGGCTCGGTACCCTTCTGCCGGGTCACCCGATACTGCTCGTCGGTGAGTTTGCTACGCCAGTAATCGTCATCACGGCCGTGATCGCCCATAGGTTCTACCTCCTCCTCTTACTAATCTTCTCAGAGGTATTGTCATGCGTCAGCCGGACTGTGCACCGATGGGGCAAGGCGCGAGGCGCGCGGTGTAGCCGGGCTACATGAGCGGCGAGCAACGCAGACCCCATCGGCGCACAGTCCGGCCCGAAGGGAGCGCCACAGCGGCCCGGTGGCGGCGTTGCGTTCGCTTGACGTGACCCGGCCACGCCGGCGCGAACGCGCCTTGCCCCCGAACCGCTGTGGCGCTCTGACACATGACAATACCTCTGAGAAGATTAGTACTAGGCACGATAGCAAGACGCCTCGCGAGTGACGACGGGGCCAGCCGCTTGCCCTACAATGGCTGCTTCACTTCGTGACAGGACGGGACCACCTTTTCATGAGCGAAGTCGTGCTCATCAATATCTCCGGCCAGGACAAGCCCGGCGTCACCGCCGCGCTCATGGACATTCTCGCCGGTTACGGCGCGCGCGTGCTCGACATCGGCCAAGCCATGGTCCAGGACACCCTGGCCCTGGGCATCCTCATCAAGATTCCGGACGAGGCGCAGAGCGCCCCGGTGCTCAAGGAGCTGCTGTTCGAAGCGCACAAGCTCGATCTGCGCGTGCGCTTCACGCCGGTGGACGAGGCCGACTACGAGCGTGGCCTCAGCGACGAAGGCGCACCACGCCACGTCGTCACACTGCTCGGGCGACGGGTCACCGCCGAGCAGATCGGGCGTATCGGTCACGTGGTCACCGATCACGGGCTGAACATCGAGGACATCGTGCGCCTGTCCGGTCGCAGCGCACTGCATGACGACGACCCGGCGAGCCGTGCCTGCATCGAGCTCACCCTGCACGGCGAGCCGCGGGATCCGGATGCGATGAAAACCGCCTTTCTCGACATCTCGAAGGACCTCGGCGTCGATATCTCGTTCCAGGCCGACAACTTCTACCGCCGCAACCGCCGCCTGGTGGTCTTCGACATGGACTCCACGCTCATCCAGCAGGAGGTCATCGACGAGCTCGCCAAGGAGGCGGACGTCGGCGAGCAGGTCGCCAAGGTCACCGAGGCGGCCATGCGCGGCGAGATCGACTTCGCGGAGAGCCTCTCACAACGGGTCGCGCTGCTCGAAGGGCTGCCGGAGAGCGTGCTCGAACGCGTCGCCCAACGCCTCACCCTCACGGAGGGCGCCGAGCGCCTGCTCAAGACTCTGCGCACTCTGGGCTATCGCACGGCGGTGATTTCCGGCGGCTTTACCTACTTCGGTCGCCACCTCCAGACACGGCTCAATCTCGACTACGTGCACGCCAACGAGCTCGAAATCGTCGACGGCCGCCTCACCGGCCGCGTCGTTGGCCCGGTGGTGGACGGGGCCCGCAAGGCCGAGCTGCTGGGCAACATTGCAGACGAGGAAGGCATCGATCTCGCGCAGGTGATTGCCGTGGGTGACGGCGCCAACGACCTGCCCATGCTCAAGCTCGCGGGACTGGGCATCGCCTTTCACGCCAAACCCCTCGTGCAAGAACGCGCCCGCCAGGCGATCTCCACCCTCGGGCTGGATGGAATCCTCTACCTTATGGGAATGAAGGACGCGGAATTGCCACACTAACCACGACAGGGCCCGCCGCCCGGCTGTGGTGAGCGGGGCCCGAGGGGGAGAGGACCATGCTCGTAGGCGTACCCCGCGAGATCAAGAACCGCGAATACCGGGTCGGGCTCACGCCGGACAGTGTCCGCGAATTTGTCGCCCACGGCCACGAGGTCATGGTCGAGCGTGATGCCGGCGCCGGCGTGGGCTACACCGATGGCGACTACGAGCGCGCCGGGGCCCGCATCGCCGCCGATCCCAAGGAGGTCTACGCCGCCGCTGAGCTGGTGGTCAAGGTCAAGGAGCCGCAGGCGGAGGAACGGCGACTGCTGCGCCCGGACCAGATCCTCTTCACCTACCTGCACCTGGCGCCGGACCCGGAGCAGACCCACGACCTGGTCGCCAGCGGCGCCGTATGTATCGCCTACGAAACGGTCACCGACGAGCACGGCGGCCTGCCGCTGCTCGCGCCCATGTCGCAGGTGGCGGGCCGGCTCGCCGTCCAGGCCGGCGCCCATTGCCTGGAGAAAGTCCGCGGAGGCGCCGGCGTGCTGCTCGGCGGCGTGCCCGGGGTCCGCGCCGCGCGTGTGGTCGTCATCGGTGGCGGCGTCGTTGGCGAGAACGCCATCACCATGGCGATCGGCCTGGGCGCGGACGTCGTCGTGCTCGACCGCAAGGTGGACGTGCTCCGACGCCTCGCGAGCCATTTCGGCCCAGCGCTGACCACCATCTACGCCACCCGCCAGAGTCTGGAGGACCAGGTCCTCGACGCCGACCTGGTCATCGGTGCCGTACTCGTCACCGGCGCGGAGGCGCCGAAGCTCGTCGACCGCGATATGGTCACGCGCATGCGGCCCGGCAGTGTCCTCGTGGACGTGGCCATCGACCAGGGCGGCTGCTTCGAGACCTCCCACCCCACCACTCACGACGAGCCCACCTACACCGTGGACGACGTGGTGCACTACTGTGTGGCCAACATGCCCGGCGCCGTCCCACGCACGTCCACCCTCGCGCTCAACAACGTCACCCTCCCCTATGCCCTGGCCCTCGCCGACAAGGGATTTCCCCGGGCGCTGGCGGAAGACGCGTATCTGCTCGACGGGCTCAACGTCTGCCGCGGGCGGGTGACCTACCGTGCTGTGGCCGAGGAGCTCGGCTATGACTTCCTGCCGCCGCGGGAAGCACTGAAGGGCTGAACCCTCAGCGCCACAACTCCCCGAGCGTCGCCGGAATCGCGAGCCCGTCGGCCAGTGGGTCGTTCGCCTCGACCACGAAACGCGTCTCGCCGACGTAGTGACTGCGCCCGGCGACCGTCACCACGACCGAGCCGTCGTCGGTAACACGGGCGATGCGCCCGCGGAACTCGACACCACTGACGCCCCGGAATCGGCGCTCGGCCCCGATTGTCAGCGCACCACGTGCGTTCGCGAGGGCGAGCCGCGCGGTAACCCCGGATCCGGTGGGGCTGCGATCCACCTGGCCGCCGCCGAACACGCACACGTTGGCGCTGGCTTGCGACTGCTCCGGCGGCACATTGTCGGTGAGAATGGTGCCGTACAGAAAGCCGAGATCCGGCTCATCCGGGTGCCGGACGGTCAGTTGTTCACGCGCGGCCGCGGTAACCTGCCGCGCGGCCTGTACCAGGGATTCGTAGGGGCTGTCGGCCAGGTCCAGACCCAGGCGCGAAGCCGGTAGAATCGCGTAGAAGGCACCGCCGTAGGCGACGTCCACACTCACGCGCCCCATACCGGGGAGATCCAGCGGGGCATCCAGCCGACTCGCGAACGCCGGCACGCTGTCGAACGCCACCTCACCCGGACGGCCATCCCCGTCCGCGGTCACATGCACGGTAACCGGACCGCAGGGACACTCGAGCACGAAGCTGGCACGCCCGTCGACGAGCGTCACGAGCCCCTGATCCACCACGTAGCGCCCGAGCGCTATGGTCGCATGGCCACACATGGTGCTGTAGCCCTCGTTATGGGTGAACAGCACCGCCATGGCAGCATCCGGGTGAACCGGCGCCGTCGGCCAAACGCCGTACATATCGGCGTGACCGCGGGGCTCGTGCATCAAACGGCGTCGCACATGATCGTGACGCGTCATCGCATCGCGGCGGCGCTCGAGCAGCGTCGCTCCCGCAAGCTGCGGAACGCCACCGGTGAATATGCGCACCGGCTCACCGGCCGTGTGCATGTCGACAACCCGGTAATGTGGCTCTTCGTTCACCGCTCCTCCTGGTAGTAGCATTTCACCCGTACGGCAACCGCAAGGCCACCCGGCTAGACCCTTGTCCCAAGCCTCGACGACGTGACCACGACACCTCCGCGCCGCTCTCTGTGCGCTCCGTGTCATGGTAAGCACGCATTTTTTATAAAATATCCAACAATCCTCGAAAAAACAAAGGCGACTCCCACAAAAAAACCCCGCCGTAGCGGGGTTCTTCAAATACCGGGCCGGACGGATGCGGCCGGATACGACTCACTGAGCCTTCTTACGCACCTTCTCCTTGATCCGGGCCGCCTTGCCCTGGCGCTCGCGGAGGAAGTAGAGCTTGGCGCGACGGACATCGCCCTTGCGCTTGACCTTGATGCTCTCGATCAGCGGGCTGTGCAGCTGGAAGACGCGCTCCACCCCCTCGCCATGGGAGGTCTTGCGCACGGTGAACGAGGAGTTCACGCCACGGTTGCGCTTGCCGATCACCACACCCTCGAAGGGCTGGGTTCGCTCGCGGCTGCCCTCCTTCACCCACACGTTCACGAGAACGGTGTCACCCGGCGCAAAGGCATCGGGGCTGCGCCCGGACTTCTCGATCTGTTCTTTCTCAAGCTCTTCGATGACGTTGCTCATGGCCTCGATCCCCTAGCGTTCCGAGTCACCTCGGTACTCGTCGATGAATTCCTCGAGCAGGGCGCTCGCCTGCTCATCCAGCGCCCGCTCCCGTAACAGCTCGGGACGCCGCAACCACGTTCGGCCCAGCGCCTGCTTGCGCCGCCAGCGCTCCACCGCCTGGTGGTTGCCGCCCAGCAGCACCTCCGGCACGCGGCGCCCGTCGATCTCCTCGGGGCGCGTATAATGCGGGCAGTCCAGCAAGCCCGCCATGAACGAATCCTGGTCTGCCGAATCCACGTGGCCCAGCACCCCCGGCACCAACCGGCTGACCGCATCGATGAGCAGCATCGCCGGCAACTCACCGCCACTGACGACGAAATCGCCGATGGAAACCTCGTGATCCACTTCCGAGTCGATCACACGCTCATCGACGCCTTCGTAGCGGCCACACAGCAGCACCAGTCTGGGCGTCAGCGCCAGTTCCGCGACTGCCGCCTGATCCAGCGGACGGCCCTGTGGGCTGAGATAGACCACTGAAGCCGGCCGTTCATCCGCCGCACGTGCCGCCCGGATAGCGTCACGCAGCGGCTGCACTTTCATCACCATGCCCGGGCCGCCCCCGTAAGGGCGGTCATCCACCGTTCGGTGGCGATCCGGTGCATAGTCGCGCGGGTCCCAGCCGATCACCTCGATGAGCCCTGCTTCCTGCGCACGCCGGGTGACACCGTAGTCGGTCACCGCCCGGAGCATTTCCGGGAAAATCGTGACGACGTCGAAGCGCACGGTCAGTCGTCCGGGTCCCAGTCGACCTGCATGCGACCGGCGTCGAAATCCACGTCGAGAACGTAAACGTCCGGCACGAATGGAATCAGACGCTCGCGTTCACCGGCCACGACCAGCACATCGTGGGCGCCGGTCTCGATGAGGTGATCGACCGTTCCCAGGTCGATCCCTTCGAGATTGCCAACTCTCAGGCCGACAAGATCGGCCCAGTAATACTCGCCGGGTTCGGCAGGCGGCAGCTTGTCGCGGGTCACTGCGACCTGCCGGCCAATGAGCGTGCGCGCCGAATCACGGTCGGATATGCCCGCGAGGCGCGCGATCAGCCCCTTACCCTGACGACGGCCGCCGGTGACCTGCACCGGCGGCCAATCCCCGGACGGCTGCGCCAGCAACCATTCAGGGAATTCGAGAATGTTCTCCGCCGGGCGGGTCCAGGAGTACACCTTGACCCAACCCTGAACCCCGTGGACTCCGACGATCTCCCCGAGCACGATCAAGGTGCCCGCCTGCGGCCCACACTGGTTCATGCCGCCCTCGGCTGTCAGGCGTCAGTGGCCTCGGCCGCGGCGCCCTTACGGGCCTTGCGGATCAATCCCTCGGCACTCTCACTGGGGCGCGCGCCACGCTCGAGCCAGTGGTCGACGCGCTCGAGGTCCAGCTTCAGCGACACCTCCTCACCGGCGGCGACCGGATTGTAGAAGCCGAGCCGCTCGATGAACCGGCCGTCACGCGGGTTGCGACTGTCGGTCACGATGAGGTGATAGAAGGGCCGCTTCTTGGCGCCGCTGCGTGCGAGACGAATGGTAACCATCGCGTTCGTTAATCCCCTTTGGTCGGCGAACGGAATCTGCCAACGGATGTAAAACCGGGCATTCTACTTAATTTTCAACAAATGTGAAGGCTTGGCGAGACACCTTCACCGCCCGAAACCGGGCGGCAGGCCACCGCCACCGCCTGGCGGGAACCCGCCACCCCCGCCGGGCAAGCCACCACCGCCGGCACCGAGCTGGCGCATCATTTTCTGCATCCCGCCCTTTTTCATTTGTTTCATCATCTTCTGCATCTGCTTGTGCTGCTTGAGCAGGCGGTTGACGTCCTGCACCTGCTGCCCTGCGCCCCGGGCGATGCGGCGCTTGCGTGATCCGTTGATGAGCTCCGGCTTGTGCCGCTCGCGCGGTGTCATGGAATCGATGATGGCGATCTGCCGGCGGACCTGACGCTCGTCCACCTGACCCTGCATCTGCGCGGTCATCTTGCCCATGCCGGGGAGCTTGTCCATGAGCCCGCCGAGCCCCCCCATTTTCGTGATCTGCTGCATCTGGGAACGCAGATCCTCCAGGTCGAAGCCCTTACCCTTCTTGAGCTTCGCGGCCATCTTCTCGGCCTGGCCCTTGTCCACGGAGCGCTCCACGTCCTCGACGAGGCTGAGCACGTCGCCCATGCCGAGGATGCGCGAAGCCACCCGGTCGGGGTGAAAGGGTTCGAGCGCATCGGTCTTCTCACCAACGCCCAGGAACTTGATGGGCTTGCCGGTGATATAGCGGATGGACAGCGCGGCACCGCCGCGGGCGTCGCCGTCGGTCTTGGTGAGGATGGTGCCGGTGAGCGGCAGCGCCTCCCCGAACGCATGCGCGGTGTTGGCGGCGTCCTGGCCGGTCATGCTGTCGACGACGAACAGCGTCTCCACCGGATCGAGCGCTTCGTGAACGCGGCGTACCTCGTCCATCATTGCCTCGTCCACGTGCAAACGGCCGGCGGTGTCCACGAGCAGCACGTCGTAGTACTGCTTGCGTGCCCGCTCCAGGGTGTTCTTGGCCGCCTTGACCGGGTCATCGCTGGAGGCAGTGGGCTCGAAGTCGATCCCCACTTCCCCCGCCAGGCGTTCGAGCTGGTCGATAGCGGCCGGACGGTAGACGTCCAGGGAGACGGTGAGGACCTTCTTCTTCTGCCGCTCGGTGAGCCAGCGTCCGAGCTTGGCGATACTGGTGGTCTTGCCCGACCCCTGGAGACCGGCGACCAGCACCACCGCGGGTGGCCGCGTGGAGAGGTCCAGGGCGTCATTGCTCTCGCCCATCACGCGCACGAGCTCATCGCGCACGATCTTCACGAACGCCTGCCCCGGGGTGAGGCTCTTGCGCACTTCCTCACCCATGGCGCGTTCGCGCACGTCGCCGACGAACGCCTTGACCACCGGTAGCGCGACGTCGGCCTCGAGCAACGCCATGCGCACCTCGCGCAGGGTATCCCGGATATTCTCCTCGGTGAGACGGCCCTGCCCGCGCAGGCGCTTGCTGATCGCCTCGAGGCGATCGCTGAGATTGCTGAACATGGCGCGTTTCCGTTGCTGGTATCCGCCGATAGACCCGGCATTGTACTAGGGCCCGTTCACGATTCCCAAGCGCGCGGCACCGGCCAGTCCGGGACCGGATCGCACCCAGCCGGCGCCGGGCCGTGGTTCGGCCATGCCCGTGAAACGCGCCCCCGGGAAAGGTGATGCGAAACAAGGCCACGAAGCCGGGACTCGAACCGCCCGCGCAGGTGTGCGATGATCCCGCCCAATCCACACACCGCATCGGCGCGGATGATTCACCCAGCACTGACACTGATCGCTTCCGTTCTCTACCTGGCAGCGGGAACCGGGCTGACGCTACGGCTCATACACCGGCCCGATACCGCCACGCTGCGGCGTGTCTCGCTGGCCGGCGCCGGCGTGGCCGCCGCGCTTCACGCGGTGGTCGTGTGGCAGACGACGTGGCAACCCGGCGGGCTCAACCTCGGCCTGTTCAACGTGGCCTCGCTGATCGGCTGGCTAATGACGGCTCTGCTGCTGATCACCACGGTGCGACGGCCAGTGGAGAATCTGGGCATCCTGGTGCTGCCGCTCACCGCGGTCGCCACGCTGGCCAGCCTCGCACTGGGGCAGCCGCGCGCAGTCAGCGCACCAGCGCTTGCGGGCGTGGACATCCACATTCTGCTTTCCATCACCGCCTACAGCATTCTCGGCATCGCCGCGGCGCAATCGTTGCTACTCGCGGTTCAGGAGTACCAGCTCCGCCACCGCCACCCCGGCGGGTTCATGCGGATGCTCCCTCCCCTGCAGAGCATGGAGGTGCTGCTGTTCACGATGCTACGTATCGGCTTCGTGATCCTGACGCTGGCGATCGCCTCCGGATGGCTTTTCGTGGAAGACCTGTTCGCCCAGCACCTGGTGCACAAGACCGTACTGTCGCTGGCCGCGTGGGTCATGTTCGCCATCCTCCTGTGGGGCCGGCACCGCTACGGCTGGCGCGGACAGACCGCCGCACGCTGGACGCTGGGGGCGTTCCTCGTGCTCGCCCTGGGATTCTTCGGCAGCAAGTTCGTCCTCGAGCTAGTGCTCGGCGCCTGAGACGCGAGCGGCCCGCGGCAACGCCAGGAGACGACCTTGGAAGAAGTCCCCTTATACGCACTGTTCAGCGTACTCGTGATCTCGCTGATCCTCTCCGGATGCTTCTCCGGATCGGAGACGGCGCTGATGACCCTAAACCGTTATCGCCTGCGCCATCTCGCCCGGGGCGGCCATCGTGGCGCGCGTATCGCCGACCGGCTGCTGCAGCGCCCGGACCGCCTGATCGGCGTGATCCTGCTGGGCAATAATCTCGTCAACATCCTCGCCGCGCAGATAGCGACGGTGATCGCCCTGCGTCTTGGCGGCGAAAGCGCGCTCGCCATCGCCACCGGGTTGCTGACGGTGGTCATCCTGATCTTCTCCGAGGTGACCCCCAAGACACTCGCCGCACTCCACCCGGAGCGGGTCGCCTTCCCGGCGTCGTTCGCCCTTGCGCCGTTGCTGCGTGTCTTCTACCCGGTGGTCTGGTTCATCAACAGCATTGCCAACGGCATGCTGCGCGCAGCCGGCGTGAAGATCGAGGACGGCTCGGAATCGGCCATGAGCCGCGAGGAGCTGCGCACGGTGGTCAACGAGGCCGGCGCCATGATTCCACGGCGTCACCAGCGCATGCTCACCAACATCCTCGACCTGGAGAAGGCCACGGTCGAGGACATCATGATTCCGCGCACGGAGATCGTGGGCATCGACCTGGACGACGACTGGGACACCATCCTCGGTCATCTCACCAACGCCCAATACACCCGGATGCCCGTCTACCGCGGCTCCATCGATGCCATTGAAGGTATCCTCCACGTGCGCCGCGTTCTCTCACGGGTACTCAGTGGCGAGCTCACCCGCAACGAGCTGATTGCCGACATGAGCGAGCCCTACTTCGTGCCCGAAGGCACGCCACTGCATGTCCAGCTGCTCAATTTCCAGGCGCGACGCCAACGCAGCGGCCTTGTGGTGGACGAGTACGGCGACATCATGGGGCTCATCACACTGGAGGATTTGCTCGAGGAAATCGTCGGCGAGTTCACCACCGACCCGGCCGAGGCGGTGCGGGACGTCCACCCGCAGGCAGACGGCTCTTACCTGGTGGAGGGCAGTGCGAGTGTGCGCGAGCTCAACCGGGTGCTCGGCTGGGAAATGCCCACCACCGGCCCGAAGACCCTCAACGGTCTGATCCTGGAGCACCTGGAGAACATTCCGGAACCCGGCACCAGTCTTCTGCTGGGTGGCTTTCCGGTAACCATCGTCCAGACACAGGGTAATCGCGTTAAGATCGCCCGTATCCAGCCGCGCTTGCTGCGCGGCAGCGCCGACAACTGAGTGGGCGACCTGCCTGCAGACCGGCGCTCGCGGGTACGGGCGGGTGTGAACACCGCGCGTACCCGCGATCGGCTTCAGCCGCTACGCCGCCAGGTCGTCCCCTCGGGGCCATCCTCGATGACGATACCCCGCGCCTGGAGGTCGTCCCGGATAGCATCCGCCCGGGCGAAGTCCCGGGCCTTGCGTGCGGCGGCGCGCTCGGCGATCAATGCCTCGACCTCGGCGGCATCCGGCCCCCCTTCGCCACCGGACTTGAGAAATTCGTCCGGCGCCTCGCCGAGCAACCCCAGGCTACCGGCGAGCTCGCGTAGCAGTGCCCCTAACCCTGATGCCCGGCTGTCACCGGCTTTGCGTGCGCGGTTGAGCTCCCGCGCCAACTCGAACAGCACGGCAAGGGCCTCGGGCGTGTTGAAGTCGTCGTCCATCGCCGCATCGAAGCGCTCGCGCCATTGCCCGGCCTGCGTATCGACCGGCGCATCGGGCAGGCCCCGCACCGCCAGATACAGGCGCTCCAGCGCGCCGCGGGCATTGGCGAGGGCGTCGCCGGTGTAGTTGAGCGGGCTGCGATAGTGGCTGGTAAGCAGGAAATACCGCACCACTTCCGACGCATGCACTGCAACGATGTCCCGCACGGTGAAGAAGTTGCCGAGGGATTTCGACATCTTCTCGTCGTCGATGCGCACGTGGCCGTTGTGCATCCAGTAATTGACGTAGGTCTCGCCGCAGGCTGCCTCGGACTGGGCGATCTCGTTCTCGTGATGCGGGAACTTGAGGTCCAGGCCGCCGCCATGGATGTCGAAGTGTGGCCCGAGCGCCGCCGTGGACATGGCCGAGCACTCAATGTGCCATCCCGGGCGGCCCTCGCCCCAGGGCGCCGCCCAGCTCGGCTCGCCTTCGCGGGCATGCTTCCAGAGAGCGAAATCGGCCGGGTCCCGTTTGCTCTCCCCTGGCTCGATGCGGGCACCGGCGCGCAAGTCATCGAGGCGCTCACCGGAGAGCCTGCCATAGCCTTCGAACCGGGAGACGTCGTAGTAAACGTCGCCGTTGTCGGCCACGTAGGCATATCCGCGGTCGATCAGACGCCCGATCATCGCGATGATCGCTTCCATGTGGCCGGTCGCACGCGGCTCCGAGTCCGGACGCAGGCAGCCCAGCGCGTCGGCATCCTCGTGCATCGCGGCGGTGAAACGCTCCGTGAGCGCCTGCGGGGACTCGCCGCTCTCGGCGGCCCGGGCGATGATCTTGTCATCCACGTCGGTGATGTTGCGCACGTAGGTGACATCGTAGCCTCGCCGGCGCAGATGCCGCACCACCGCGTCGAAGACCACCATGGCACGCGCGTGGCCCAGGTGGCAGTAATCGTAGACGGTCATGCCGCAGACATACATGCGCACCTTGCCCGGCTCGATGGACTCGAACGGCTCCTTGCGATTGGTAAGGCTGTTGTAGATCTGCAGCATGAAGGTTAATTCCGGATTTGACTGTCTGGATACGCGGGCCCGGCGCCGCTCTAGTCACGGCACGCGAACCGCATCACTGCGATGATTCCACCCAACGGCGGGCTGCAGCCAGGCGCCCGGCGACCCGCTCCGCGCCCATCAGCGCCACCGCCTCCCCGAGGCCCGGCCCGTGTGGCACCCCGGTGAGCGCGACACGCAACGGCATGAACAGGCCCTTGCCGCGGCGGCCGGTGCGCTCCCCTAGCGCGCGGGTGAAGGCTTTCCAGTCCACGCCGGTTTCGGCGAGAATCGCCTCGGCCTCGGCACAGAACGTCGCCCCGGCTTCCCGAAGCGGCTCGGGCTCTTCCACCCTCAGCGTACCGAATAACCGCTCGGCCCAGGTCCTCATGTCCGCCGGGAAACGGATATTCGGCTGCACCAGCGCGACGAACCGCTCGCGTAGCGCCGCGGGCACCGGGGTATCGTCGCCGAGCCAGGGCAGCAGCTCCCCGGGGCCCGCCGCCGCGACTGCCTCTGCCTGCCAGCGCTGGAGCTGCGCGGAATCGAAGCGCGCCGGCGCCCGCCCCAGGCGGGCGATCTCGAACGCCTCCGCCAGGCCATCCATGTCGAGCAGTGCACCTTCCGCCGGCGTGTGCCCGAGACGCGCAAGGTAATTGGTGATCGCCGCGGGGAGATACCCCGCCGCGCGAAGCTCCTCGAGAGAACGGCTGCCATTGCGTTTCGACAGCGGCGCGCCATCCGCCCCGACGATGAGCGCCAGATGACCGTAGCTCGGGACAGGCAGCCCCATGGACTCCAGCAAAAGCTGCTGGCGCGGCGTGTTGGTGAGGTGGTCCTCGCCGCGCAGCACGTGCGTTACGCCCATCAGCGCATCGTCCAGCGCGTTGCAGAACAGAAACGAAGCACTGCCGTCGGTGCGCTGAATCACGAAGTCGCCGAGGTCATCCGTTGCAAAGCGTTGCTCGCCGCGTACCAGATCCTCGAACACCACGGTTTCGCCGGCGGGCACGCGAAAGCGCAACGTCGCCGGCTGCCCGGCGGCGAGACGGGCCTGTGCCTCGTCAGCGCTCAATCGCGCGCAGGTGCCGGGATAGCGCGGCGGCCGGCCGGCGGCCCGCTGGGCACGGCGGACCCGCTCGAGATCCTCGCGCGTACAGAAGCAGGGATAGGCACGCCCGCTCTCGCGCAGGCGCGCGTACCAGTGATCGTAGATCGCGCCCCGCTCGGACTGACGCGCGCCGTCCGCGGGTATCACGCACCCGGGCCCCTCGTCCCAGCCGAGTCCCAGCCAGCGCAGCTCCGCGAGCAACGAGCGTTCGTGTTCAGCGCCGCTTCGCTCGGCATCGGTATCCTCGATACGCACGAGAAAACGCCCGCCACGGTGGCGCGCCAGCAGGGCATTGAACAGCGCTGTGCGCAAATTGCCCAGATGCATGCGCCCGGTCGGGCTCGGGGCGAAACGGGTCCTTACCAGAGGCTCAGTCATAGCGGCGCAATGGTAGCGGAAAGCGCGTTGGCCACCAACCACGCGGGAATCAACCGGCGCCCCGGGGGTGGCGCAATTGCCGCTCGCGTGGGCCCTTCCGTGAGTGAGCACCGCCGTCACCCCGGGGCAGTCGCATACCTATCGCCGACCGAAGGGTTTGACACTGCCGCGCTGCCGCGCAGAATGGCGGTGATGCCCACCCTGACCAGGGAATGGTCGCGATCGCTTGGAGTTGCATCAGTCATGTCGCGAACGCCCCGAGGGGCCAAGCAGCACGTACGCTACGTGCACGGTGACCTGCGCGCCATGCTCCTGGCCGCCGATCGTCCCGTGATGGTCGCCGTCGCCGGCGACAGCGGCAGCGGCAAGACCACGTACGCACGGGGCATCGAGCGGCTGCTCGGCGCCGACATGGTCGCGCGGCTCAGGCTCGACGGCTATCACAAGGAAGACCGCGCCGCCCGGCGCCGCAGCGGGCGTTCGCCACTGGATCCACGAGCGAATCACCTGCCGCTGGTGCGCGAGCATCTCGAGGCGCTACGTCATTGGCAGCCCGTGGACGCCCCCACCTACGATCACGTATCCGGGCGCTTCGGACCCACCGAGGTTTTCCATCCGGCGCCGGTGATCCTCGTCGAGGGCCTGCATGCGCTTTATCCGGAATTCCTGCCGTACATGGACTTCCGGCTGTTCGTCGACCCGGACCGCGACGTCAAGCGCCGATGGAAGCTCGAGCGCGATGTCCGCGAGCGGGGGTATCGGCCTGATGAAGCACGCGCCGAGATGGACCGGCGCGAGGCCGAGTACCAACGCTGGGTGGACTTCCAGAAAGCCAACGCCCACGTGATCGTGCGCATCAACGAAAGCGAGCTGCGCGAGCTCGCGATCGACGAGCTCACCGGGCAGGTGCCTGAGCACTGCCATCACATGGAGGTGATCGTCACGCCCACCGAGGTACCGCTGCCTTCACTGAATCTGCCCGTGGACCTGAACAACATGACGCAACGCCAGGCGATGCCGTTCATGCTGGCCAACGTTCCGAGCAGCTTCTGGGGCCGCCCCGTGAACGTCGTCCACATCGACGGCACGATGCCGACCGAGGCGTTGCGCGAACTCGAGGCGGACATCATGCGCCTGACCGGTATTCGTTTTCCGCGGGAGCCCGAGGATCCGCAGGTCAGTGAGGCACCGACCATCGTGTTCACGCAGCTGCTGGTGGCCTGGCCGTTCCTCGGCCACGCCCACGCCCTGCTCCGCCAGCGCCACGGCGACGCGGCGACGCGCATCGATGCCGATGCCGAAGAGTGATCCAACTCTGCAGTAGGAGAGCCCTATGGCGCGCAAGCGCAGCGGTGAAGAGATCGGTCAGCGTCTACGCGAGCTGCTGATCCAGCAGGAGGACCTCAGAGGTCAGCTTGCCGCGCTCACCCAGCGCATGTCCGACGAGGTGGGTGCGCTGGAACAGCGCGACGGCGCGGTCTCCCCCGATCCGGCCGAACGCCGGATCAACATGGACCAGGTACTGGACCTGCTCGGACACCTCTCGGTGGCACCGACGGAGTCGGATGCCTCGGAAGTGATCGTCTCGGCGGCACGACACCTGTTGCCCGGCACCCGGGGGGCGCTTTGCCTCACCGCCGGCGACGGCCAGGATATGGCCGTGGTCGGCGTATGGGACGCCGAGGACCAATGGAACCGCCCGTACAACCGCCGCAGCGAAGGCAACCCGCCGCAGCGACTGAGCAACCGGGTTTCCGCCGGCCCCACCGGCCAGGGCTGGGTCTTCCCGGTGCTCGGGTTCGGGCTGCGCGTTGGAGAGCTGCGGGTGTGGCCGGAGGACGGTGCGGCAGCACCAGCGGTACTGGAAGGGCGCTGCGAGCTGCTGGCGCGCAGCGCCGGTCTGGCGCTCGCCGGCATGATCCTGCAGCGCCGGCTGCGCGAGAACACGGTACACGATCCGCTTACTGGGCTGTTCAGCCAGGCCTACCTGCGCGAGACCCTGCCACGGGAGATTAGCCGTGCCGCCCGCAAGGGCACCCGTACCGCTGTGCTCATGCTCGACATCGACCGTTTCAGCGTCTTCAACGACCGCCACGGCCCGGATGCCGGCGACCGCATGCTCATCGCCATCGGCGAGGCCCTGCTCAGCCGCGCTCCCGAACGGGCGGTGTGCGCACGTTATTCCGGCGAGCGCTTCGCCGTGCTGGTCCCGGACGAAGACCTGGAAGGCGTGCTGAGACTGGCGGATGCACTGGCCCGGGACATCGCCGGTTTGAGACTCGACGGCCTTCTAGCCGAGCCCGGGGGCGTCACCGTCTCCGGTGGCGTGGCTGTCGCGCCACGCCACGGTGACGATGCTGCCGCCCTTATCACGGCCACCGAAGCCGGCGTCTTCGCGGCGCGCCAGGCTGGCGGCGCCTGCATTCGCGAGGGCGGACGGGTATAATCAGGGGCCTTTTTGGCCCCGGCCGGTTACCCATGCGCAACCCGCTGATTCAGGGCGCAGCCCTGATCATTCTCTCGGAGGCACTTCTCGCAACCATGAGTGCCGCCATCAAGGTGGTCTCCGCGGATCTGCCCAACGAAATGCTGGTCTTCTTCCGCAACCTGTTCGGATTGCTGATCGTCCTCCCCGTGGCCCTGCGGCACGGGCCGTCGGCGCTGCGCACGAGCTGCCCCCACATCCATCTTCTGCGGGCCGCCGCGGGCGTGGGCGCCATGTACTGCTTTTTCTACACTATCGAGCATATCCCCCTCGCCGAGGCAATTCTGTTCAAGCTCACCGCACCGTTTTTCATCCCTCTCATCGCCCTGACCTGGCTCGGCGAGCGCATCCCCGTGAGCGCGCGACTCGCCATCGCGCTGGGGTTCGGCGGTTGCGCCCTGGTACTCGGCCCGGGCAGTGAGGGCTGGGCGCTCGCCGGCATCACCGGACTTGCCGGCGCATTCCTCGCAGGCCTGGCCAAGGTCGCGATCCGCCGGATGGGCCGTAGCGAGCCGGCTCCTCGCGTGGTGTTCTACTTCGGCGTATTCGCCACCACCATCACGGCGATTCCGCTCACCTGGTCATGGCAGACACCGGGGCTCGTACCTCTCGGGTGGCTGCTGCTCATGGGGGGATGCGCCACCGCGGCACAGCTCTGCCTCACACGTGCCTACAGCCTGGCACCCGCCGGCCAGATCGGCCCGTTCACCTATGTATCGGTGGTATTCGGCTCGCTGCTAGGGTGGCTGTTCTGGGGGGAGATACCAGGCCTCGCGACCGTGGCCGGGAGCCTGTTCATCATCGGCGCCGGCCTGCTCACGCTGCACGGCCGCCACGAAGCCGCGCGAGCGGCCCGCGCCACTCGACCCGTGGGTGCAAGACCATGAACGACCCGAGCCGATTCACGGCCACCTACGAAATACGCCCCTGCGCAGACGAGAGTGCCGAAGCACGGGCGCGCGACATCACACTGGAGCAGACGGTGGAGCTGCCCGCGGCGGTCGTACCCGAGGCAATCGCCGCGACCATGGTCGGGCGCGTCGAGGCCCTGGAACCCATCGAAGCCGGCGTATGGCAGGCGCGCATCAGCTACCCGCTGGCCGCGGTGGGCGAAGAGCTCCCCCAACTGCTCAACGTGCTTTTCGGCAATATTTCGCTCAAGCACGGCATCCGCCTGGTGGACGTGGAGTGGCCCGAAGTGCTGCTCGCCACATTCGGTGGTCCCGGCACCGGCATTGCCGGTATCCGGGCGCTCACCGGCGTGCACGACCGCACCCTGGTGGCCACGGCCCTGAAGCCCATGGGCCTATCGGCACGGGAGCTCGCGGAGTACTGCCGGGCGTTCGCCGTCGGCGGCGTGGACATCGTGAAAGACGATCACGGTCTGGCGAACCAGGCATCCGCGCCCTTCGACGAGCGCCTTCTGCGATGCCAGGCGGCAGTGACCGACGTCAACGCCGCCGAAGGCACCAGCGCCCAGTACTTTCCCAACGTTACCGCGCCCTGGCCGACCATGATGGCGCGCGCCGAAGCCGCACGTGCCGCAGGCTGCCGCGGTGTTCTCGTCAATGCCTGGGTGACCGGTCTGGACGCGCTCGCTGCACTGCGCGAGGAATTCGGACTGGCACTCATGGCACACCCGGCACTCACCGGCACGTACTTCCGACCGGATCACGGGATCGCTGCCGAGCTGCTGCTGGGCGACATCTTCCGCATCGCCGGCGCGGATGCCGTGATCTACCCGAACCACGGCGGCCGATTCGGCTTTTCCGGGGCACTGTGCGAACGGATCAACGACCACTTGCGCCGGCCGCTCGCGGGCCTGCGCACCGCCCTGCCGGTCCCGGGCGGGGGCATTTCGGTGGACAGCGCAGGCGACTGGGCACGGCGCTACGGACACGATACGGTATTGCTGATAGGCGGCAGCCTGTACGCACAGCAGGATCTCGCCGCCGGCGCACGCATGCTCAACGACGCCATAAGGCAGGCTGTATGAGCCACGAAGACCGCTGCAAGGTGGTACACGCCGACGATTTCCGCTGGGACGTACCACTGCGCGAGTACAAGACCGAAGGCACCCATTTTCGCGACATCACTCGGCAGACACTGCTCGGTGAAGGCGCCGACGAGCAGGCGCTCAACTTCATCACGCGGTACTTCGAGATCCAGCCGGGCGGTTATTCCACGCTGGAGCACCACGAGCATCCGCATTCCGTGGTGGTCATTCGTGGTGGCGGCGAGGTGATCCTCCACGACCGTGTCGAACCGATCGCCCTGCACGACGTGGTCTACATCGCCCCGGGCAGCTATCACCAGTTCCACGCCACCACGCAGGAGCCCTTGGGCTTTCTGTGCATTGTCGACCGCGAGCGCGACCGCCCGAAACTGCCGGACGCTGACGACATGGAAACGCTGGCAAGCGTCGACACCGTACGTAGACGCATGCGTACATAACGCCCCCTCCCCCACAACGACGCCCGTTCCGACGCCGCGCCCCACAACGAATCACTGCCCGTCACACCGCCGTCCAAGGGCGGCGATGCGCCTTCGTTGACCGCATCGCTGCGGTGCGTCGGTTGATCGTCTCTATCGGCTGTGTATTATATAGACCGATCAGTCTAGTTATCGGCTCGACCATGCCCCGCTCGAAACGCGACAACCTGCTCAACACGGCCGAAATGCTCTTCTACCGCGAGGGCTTTCATGCCACCGGTATCGACCGCGTGATCCGGGAGGCGGGCGTGGCGCGGATGACGCTGTACCACCATTTCCCGTCCAAGGAGGCGCTGGTGATGGCCGTACTCCGACGCCGCCACCGCCGTTATTTCGAGAGACTCGATCGAGCCATCACCGACGCTGTCCGGGCCGGCCAGGATCCGTTGCGTGCCGTCACCGACGCGCATTTCGAGTGGCTCGAGGGGCCCGGGCCGCAGGGCTGCATGCTCATCAAGGCGATCGCGGAATATGCCGCGCACGAACCGCAGATCGACCAGCTTGCGGCGGAATACAAGCAGAACCTGCTCGCCCTGTTGCGCGAGCTCTGGGCCGTGTCCGGGAGAGTTGGCGACGATGACATCCCCGGCGAGCTGTTCGTCGTCCTGGAAGGCGCCACCTCGCTAATACCGGTTATCGGCGGCGAAGCCGTCACGCACGGCCGACACATGGCCGGGCGGGTTCTGGGCCACACCCCCTTAGTGCGTGAGTAACGCTCACACCGGGTTCCGGCAGAAGAGGAGGCAGCGCGACGCACCACCGTCCCCGATACCGATGATTCAGGTTGCGATCACGACTTCGCCCGCTTTGGTATCGCGCACACCACACAGGGAATCGTGGAGGATCCCAAATGGATGCAGCGCTTAATGAACAGTCGGTCACGACCGAGCAAGAGGATTTTCTGGATTACCTGCACGCTTCGATCGCGGAAACGCTCCGCGTGCCCGAAAGCGAAATCCTCATCAAGCTCAACAAACACAAATATCACGATGCCGGTGCCCCCGACGTCACTAATGGCGATCTCACCGAAGTCTTCAATATCATGCGCGAGCTGAATCTGGCCGGCGTTTCGAACCCGTCGCTCGGGCGTGGTCACAACGGCGGTCTGTCCCTGAGGGAAGCACTGCAGCAGACCGTCCGGGAGCTCGCCACACGCTGCGATCCCGGCGCGTACCACTACGTCGAGCTGGGACCGGAACCCATTAAAACCGCCCTGATCCTGGAGGGGCTCGCGGACCTTGCCGCCCCACCCGCCTCCTACCTCGGCATTGACATCAACCCGGCATCTCGCCCGGTAATGCGGGAGGCCGTGGCGCGATACGTGCCGGCAGGCTCACTACGACAAGTCGTGGACGACTACGAGCGCCTGGAAAGGCTGCCTCTGCCGTGGGATCGCAAGCCCGCGCTCGTCACGATGCTGGGGTTTCAGGAAGGCAACGAGCCCCCGAGCGACATGACTGACTGGTATCGCCGTTTGCTCAGGCCCGGCGATATGTTGCTCTGCGAGATGCAGCTCGTCCCGCAATCCGATTGGTCGCCCATTTATTGCTTCTACAACGACGACCTGATGCGCCGTTTCTCCCGGAAAACGCTTACGGCCAAATTCGGTGACGTGAAATCGGAATATGGCGTCACCGTCGTCGCCATGCCCCCTGGCTACCCGGCGAAAGGCATCGTCGTCATGACGACTGAGCGTATCGTCGACGGCGGCCCCTTCAACGGCAAGATCGTCGTCACGAACTATTGCACCAAATACCCTGCCGACGAGTTTCGCACGCTCCGGGAAGCGAACGGCGCGTTCGAAGTGCTCTGTCAGACCGTGACCGGCGACGGCTCGATTGCCTTTCAGCTCGCCCGACGCCGTTGAATCCCCGAACGTTTCGGAGAAGTCCGCAATGCGCGCACCCGTTGATCTTACCAGCGCGGCCGCACTCAGGGTCATTGGTCCGGGCATCACCATCGTTGCCGCCACTTACGGCCTGTCACGTTACACGTACGGTTTGTTCATTCCCGACTTTCGGGCCGCATTCGGCCTTTCGACGGATTGGCTCGGCCTGATCGCGAGCAGCTCGTATGCGAGCTATCTCGCCGCCACGCTTCTCGGGTCGTGGCTATCGAGCCACACGGGGCCGCGTCTTCCAATCGTCCTGGGTGGCGGCTGCGCCGCCCTGGGCATGTTCCTGATCGCGCTGGCCTCGTCACCGGCCTGGCTCGCCCTGGGCGTGATAGTGGCCGGTGCCAGTCCGGGTCTGTCCTATCCACCGCTGCCGGATGCCGTGATTCAACTCGTCAGCCAGCGTCAGCAAAGCCGCACATACACCATCATCAACTCAGGCACGAGTCTGGGCGTCGTTCTCGCCGGACCGCTCGCGTTGTGGGCGGGGCAACAGTGGCGCCTGGCATGGGCGGGATTCGCCGTGTTCGCGACCGCGACCACCATCTGGAACATCTACGTCATGCCGTCAGGCGGCGTTCGCCACGCCAGCTCGGGTCTGCCGAGGCTTCGCTGGCGGTGGCTGATCAAACCCCAATCTCACCGTCTGTTCCTCGCTGCCCTGGCGCTCGGCCTGGTCACCTCGGTCTACTGGACATTCGCCGTCGAATATCTCGTCTCCGCGGGCACCACGGACAACAGCGCCCGGATCCTGGCATCCGTGGGTCTGCCCGCCAATGCCCTGCCACAGGCATTCTGGATACTCATCGGCGTCGCTGGCTTCGCCGGTGCCTTTGCCGGCGATCTGGTCACGCAACTGGGCTTGCGCTGGAGCTACCGCGCCACCGTTTCGCTGATCGCGCTGGCGATCGCGGTGCTCGCCGCGACTCCGACGTATCCACCGGGTGTCCTGATCTCGGCGCTTGTGTTCGGTGGAACGTTCATCGTCGCCACGGCACTGCTCGGCGTCTGGAGCGTCAACGTTTTCTACGACCGCCCCTCGATCGGGTTCGGCACGACGTTCTTCCTGCTGTCATTGGGCCAGCTCATCAGCCCGGCAATCGCAGGGGTCGCCGCAGAACGGGTAGGTCTCGCGCCCACGTTCTGGGTGGCAGCGGGATGTGGTCTGGCGATGCTCGCCCTGCAGCCCCGGGAAGACATTCGCGGAATGACGCCCGAAGCGGAGGACGCCGCCGTCCAGGTGGAAACGCAGTACTGACCTTTCGACGAGTATTGCCATGTCTCAGCGTTCGTCAGCGCGTCCGCTCGCTTCGATATGCCTCGACGGTATGCCGCCACAATGGGCTTGCGACATCCCAAGGCAGTGGCTTCGGCGGCCAGGGGCGCGAGGAGCGCCGTGTAGCGAGGTCTACACGAGCAACGAGCAACGCTGCCCACAGGCGCGCTGACGAGCGCCCAAGCGGAGCGGTTGTGCGGCTCCGAGACATGGCAATACTCGTCGAAAGGCTGGCAAGCACGCGGTCGGCCGTGCTGCCACCTGCATCATGCACACACCACGCCGCGAAACGAGGGATCGGGCAAACCGGGCACCGCCGTACACTACCCGGTTCGCGAGCAGAAACAACCGCACTACGCCCCACCTGACCGAAACATCACAGATGGGAACATGGCGGTGTTTATCAGGTCAGGAAGGCTCGTTACCGGGCTTCCACTTGATGTTGCAGCCAAGGCTGGGGTACTGCTCGGCGCTGATCTCGTCGCCCGCGAGCATCGCCTTTGCGGCGGCGCGCAGGTCGGCCCCGGTCACCGGCTCCGCGCGCCCCGGGGAACTGCCGTCGAAACGGCCTCGGTAGACGAGACGCCGGTCACGGTCGAAGAGGAAGAAATCGGGCGTGCATGCGGCGCCGTAGGCCTTGGCCACCGCCTGGGTCTCATCGAAAAGGTAGGGAAAATTGTAGCCGACGCGGCGGCGTTCCTCGGCCATCGCCTCCGGGCTGTCATCCGGATGGGCGACAGCGTCGTTGCTATTGATGGCGACGACGGCAAGCCCCTTGGGCTGGAACTCGTCGGCAAAGCGCGCCAACTCGTGCTGAATATGGCGAACGAAGGGGCAGTGGTTGCAGATGAATGCAACCAGCAGCCCCTTCGCCTCGTCGAAGTCATGCAGTGAGACCGATCGGCCCTCGGTATCCTGGAGCTGGAAATCCGGCGCCGGGGTATCCAGGGGCATCATCGTGGATCGCGTCTCTGCCATTACCTTATCTCACTGCACACTTCGATCTCTGGTGTGAAATCCGGAAGGCCTCAGCCCTCCATCTCACTCTCGGCGTTCTTCACGTCTTCGAGGATCGTGTTGAGGATCTTCTCACCACGCTCGCCCGCCTGCTCGATGTAGACATCGCGCACCGGCATACTCGCCTCGCGGAACGCCTCACGCGCCTCGTCCGTGATCTCGAGGATCTCGATATCGCTGTTGCTGCGGATATCCTCCAGACGCTCAGCATTGTACTCGGCCTGCTTGGTGAAGATGTAGTCGTGGAGTTCCGCGGTCGCCTCGTCAACAGCGGCGCGGATATCCTCCGGCAGGTCCTCGTAGAAGCCTGGATTGGTGACCACGGTGGAGATGAACTGGGCGTGCTTGGCCTGGGTCATCGCCTCCTGAACCTCGTAGAAGCTCATCTCCTCGATCGCGAAGATGGGGTTCACCTGCGCATCGATGATACCGAGCTGCAAGCCGCTGTACACCTCGGAATACGGCATCGGCGTGGGGTTCGCCCCATAAGCCTCGTACGACTTCACCAGCAGCGGCGAGGTCATCGTGCGGATCTTGAGACCGTCGAAGTCGTCCACGGTCTTCAGCGGCTTGTTCGCCGTCCAGGTCATCCAGCCTTCCGGAATGATCCCCAGCAACGCCAGGTCCTTCTCGCGATAGGCCTCCTCCAGCATCGGCATGGCCTCGGTATCGCGCAGGACCTCGCGGTTGACCTCGTTGTTGTCGGAGAACACGAAGTGCAGCGTGAACACGCCCACCTCGGGAACCAACGTGGCGAGATGCCCCGGTGAAGCGAACGAGAATTGAATGGAGCCGTTCTGCACGAGCTCGGTGAGCTGGTCGGAAGTGCCGAGTGAGCCGTAGGGATAGATCTCCACGGACACTGCACCGTCGGTCTTCTCCTCCATGAGCTTCTTGAACTGCTCGGCATAGGCGTCCTGTACCGAGCCATCCACCTCTTCTAGCGCGAACCGCCAGGTGTACTCCTGAGCGCCGGCAGTGAACGCCAGTAGTGCGGTACCCGCACAGAGAATCCGAAGCAGTCGTTTCATCGTACAGCCTCCGTTCTTTCTTTGGCCTTGTGGTTGTTCGTCGTGCTGCACATTCACCGTAGCACAGCCTCGACCGGTCTGCCGCCCCGCGGCACATGGCGTTTCCAAAGACCTTGCAACCGGCTATGGTGAGATTACGCTCACGTGAGATCCGACAACGCTAGAGGGGAGCCCCGTATGCCCGAAAACAAGTCTAAGGGCGGGCTGGGCAAGGTCTTCCACTGGATAGACCGGGGCACGGAGATGGTCGAGTCGTTCATCCTCGCCACCGGCGTGCTCGCCATGGCCGTGCTGAGCATTACCAACGTCATTGCCCGCAACGTATTCAACAACAGCCTCGCCTTTACCGAAGAGTCCAACCAGCTGCTCCTGGTCATGGTGACCTTCATGGGGATCGGCTACGGCGTACGCCACGGCCGCCACATCCGCATGTCGGCCTTCCATGACATGTTTGGCCCCACCGGACGCAAGGTGCTGATGATCATCACGAGCCTGTGCACCGGCGCACTCATGTTCTACCTCGCCTGGCACGCGTTCGACTACGCCTACTCCGTGATGCAACGCGGCCGCGTCACCCCGGCCATGCGCATGCCGCTGTGGTTGGTGTACATGTGGGTGCCGCTCGGGCTGTTCATCGGCGGGGTGCAGTATGCGCTCGCGTGCCTGCGCAATCTGATCAGCGCCGGACCCTGGCTGGCATACAACAAACGCGACGAAATGGAAGAGGCCCCCGGGGTCGACAACGTGAGCCTATAGGGGAAGGAACGCGGCAATGGAAGTTACAGCCACCGTAGTCACGATGATCGTGCTGCTGCTCATCGGCTTCCCCATGATGGTGCCGTTGATCACCGCAGCGCTGGTGCTGATGACGTTTTTCTACTCGTTCCTTCAGCCCGCGACGCTGATGCAGCAGATGATCGGCGGCGTGCAGCCCTCAGTGCTCACCGCAGTCCCGATGTTCATTCTCGCCGCCGACCTGATGACCAAGGGGCATACGGCGAACCGACTGCTGGACCTGGTGAGCACCTTCGTCGGTCACCTCCGCGGCGGCCTGCCCATCACCACCGCCGCGAGCTGCACGCTCTTCGGTGCGGTCTCCGGCTCCACCCAGGCGACGGTCGTGGCAATGGGGGGGCCTTTGCGCCCCAAGCTCCTGGAGGCGGGCTACAAGGACAGCTTCGCACTCGCTCTGATCATCAACGCGAGTGACATCGCACTGCTGATTCCGCCCTCCATCGGCATGATCATCTACGGCGTGGTATCCGGCACCTCTGTGGGCGAGCTGTTCATTGCCGGCATCGGTCCGGGCCTGCTGCTCCTGGTGATGTTTTCCATCTATTGCTATATCTACTCGCGCATCAAGGGCATTCCCACGCGCGAGCGGGCGAGCTGGCGCGAACGCGGCCTCGCTATACGCTCGGCGATACTGCCGCTGGGCTTTCCGGTGATCGTCATCGGCGGCATCTACAGCGGCATGTTCAGCCCCACCGAGGCGGCGGCCATGTCGGTCGCCTATGCGTTCATCCTCGAAGTGATCATCTTCCGTGTGATCAGTTTGCGGGAGCTGCCGGCGATCGCCCTGTCAACCGGGCTGATCACCTCCGTGGTCTTCCTGCTCGTCGGCGCAGGCACGGCCTTTTCCTGGATGATCTCCTTCGCCCAGATTCCGTCGAAAGTGCTCGGCGACGTGCTCGCCATGGCATCGGAGAATCCGGAGCTGCTGCTCGGACTGATCTGCGTGGCCTATTTCATCGGCTGCATGTTCGTGGACCCCATCGTGGTCATTCTCATCCTCACACCGATCTTCGCCCCAGCGGTGGAAGCCTCGGGCGTGGACCCGGTGCTGGTGGGCACGCTGGTGACCCTGCAGGTAGCCATGGGATCGGCGACACCGCCATTCGGCTGCGATATCTTCACGGCCATCGCCGTGTTCCGAAGGCCGTACACGGAGGTCGTCCGCGGCACACCACCGTTCATACTGTTGCTGATCCTGGCCACGGTGCTGCTGATCTTCTTCCCGCCCATCGCGCTGTTCCTGCGCGACCTGGCCTACGGGTACTAGCGTCCTGGCAGGGGAAGCGCCCCCCGTGCGGCCGTGGCACCACCAGTGCCACGGCCGCCTCGTACCATCATCGGCCCGGCGATTGCATGCATCCGGCAGGGCGTGTATATACCGGGCCGTCCTCCGGACGACCGAGAATGAACCACCCTGTTTGAGGAGAGGGGTATGCAAACCAGGCACCTGCTTCGCGGCATCGTCAGCGCAACCGCGCTGTCACTGACGCTCGGCGCCACAAGCGCCCTGGCCGCCACCGTCAAAGTCACCTCCATCGTCGAGCACCCGGCGCTCGACGCCGTGCGCCAGGGCACCCTCGACGAGCTCGAGGAGCGTGGCTACACCCAGGGAGATAACCTCGACTGGGAGTTCCAGACGGCTCAGGGTGATGTCGGCATCGCCGGGCAGATCGCGCGCAAATACGTGGGCGACGCGCCGGACGTGATCGTGGCCATCGCCACGCCCTCGGCCCAGGCGGCGGTGTCCGCCGCGCGCGGCAGGATCCCCGTGGTGTTCTCCGCGGTAACCGATCCCGTGGACGCCAAGCTCGTCGACAGCCTGGAGAAGCCCGGCGGTAACGTCACCGGCGTCTCGGACATGACACCACTCGACAAGCATCTCGCCTTCATCAAGGAGCTTCTCCCGGAGCTGGAAACGCTGGGCGTGCCCTACAACCCGGGCGAAGCCAACGCCGCCGTGCTCGTCGACCGGCTCAAGGAGCTGGCGCCGGAACAGGGCGTCAAGATCGAAACGGCTTCGGCGCCGTCAACCGCGGATGTGCTCGCCGCCGCGCGCTCGTTGGTGGGTAAGGTGGACGCCATGTACGTCACCACCGACAACACCCTCATGAGCGCGTTCGAGTCGGTGGCCAAGGTGGGCATGGAGGCGGACATCCCCGTGTTTTCCGGGGACACCAGCATCGTCGACCGAGGCGCCGCTGCCGGGCTCGGCTTCGACTACTATGACATCGGCCGGCAGACCGGCGCCCTGGTCGCACGCGTACTCGACGGCGAATCCGCCGGCGAGATCCCCGTGCAGTTCATCGACAAGACACTGGTGCACGTCAATCCGGAGGCGGCGAGCGAGATGGGCCTCGAGCTGCCCCAGCAAGTGATCGACAATGCCGACGAGGTCGTCGAATAACCGGCACGGTATTCCTGGCGCAGCGGGGGAATTCCCGCGCCGGTCGGGGCCGCAACCGCCGCCGGCCCCGACCGTCCCACCCGCGTCCTCCACCCACAAGGTGACACTGAAGGTCCGCCCACGTGAGTCTTATCGCCATTCTCGGCGCCGTCGAGACCGGGCTGTTGTTCGGCCTGGTCGCAATCGGTGTATTCCTGAGCTTCCGCATTCTCAATTTTCCCGACCTGACGGTGGACGGCAGCCTGCCGCTCGGCGCGGCGGTAGCCGCAACCCTGATCCTGGCCGACATCAGCCCCTTTATCGCGACTGTCGCCGCCTTCTTCGCCGGTTGCCTGGCCGGTCTGGTCACCGCCTGGCTGAATGTGCGCCTGAAAATCCTTCATCTTCTGGCCAGCATCCTGGTGATGATCTCACTGCACACGGTGAACCTGCGGGTCATGGGCAAACCGAACACGGCACTGCTCGGTGAAAGCACGGTCTTTACACCGTTCGAAGGCTTGGGCGTGCCCTTTTACTGGATCAACCCCACGGTCCTGCTCGTGGTCCTGTTGGCAGCCGTATTCCTGGTAAACCGGTTTCTCGGCTCGGAGATGGGGCTAGGCATGCGCGCCACCGGCGCCAACCCGCGGATGGCCGCAGCCCAGGGCATTCACACCGGGCGCATGACATTGCTCGGCATTGCGCTGTCCAATGGCCTGGTGGCGCTCGCGGGCGCACTCTTCGCGCAGATTCAGGGCGCCGCCGATATCACCATGGGCATCGGCACCATCGTCATCGGCCTGGCAGCGGTCATCCTCGGCGAGGCATTGCTGCCGCCGAAGACGGTGCTTCGTGCGATTATCGGCGCGGTCATCGGCTCCATCATCTACCGATTCGCAGTCGCGTTCGCGCTCAACGCCGACTTTATCGGTCTGCAGGCCCAGGATCTCAAGCTGATCACTGCCGTGCTCGTGGTTGTCGCAATGACTGTGCCGGGGCTGCGCACCAAACGCGCCATGCAACGCCGTGCGCGTGCCGCGGCGGCCAACAAGGGAGGCGATGCGGCGCCATGATCCGGCTAGAGAACATCCACGTCACATTCAATCCAGGCACCGCGATCGAAACCCATGCACTGCGCGGTCTGAATCTGGAGATCCCGCGCGGAGAGTTCGTCACGGTGATCGGCTCCAACGGTGCCGGCAAGTCCACCATGCTCAACGTCCTCGCCGGTGAGATCGGTTGCGATGCGGGCAAGGTAGTGATCGGCGACGAGGACGTCACACGACTGTCCACCGCCCAGCGTGCGGGCCTGGTCGCGAGAGTCTTTCAGGATCCGATGGCAGGCACCTGCGAGAACCTCTCCATCGAGGAAAACCTGGCACTGGCCCGGGCACGCGGTCACCGCCGCGGCCTCAGGCAGGCCGTCGCAGGCGATCGCCGGGAGACGTTCAAGGAGCGGATCGCGGAGCTCAACCTGGGACTGGAACGCCGGTTGTCCGATCGCATGGGCCTGCTGTCCGGGGGCCAGCGCCAGGCGGTGAGCCTGCTGATGGCGACCATGAACCCCATGCGCATTCTGCTGCTCGACGAGCACACCGCTGCCCTGGACCCACGAACGGCAAACTTCGTCATGGAGCTCACCGACCGATTCGTGCGCGAGTCGTCACTGACGACGATGATGGTCACGCACTCCATGCGCCAGGCACTGGACCACGGCGACCGCACAGTCATGCTCCACGAGGGCCGCGTGGTACTCGACGTCGCCGGCGAGGAGCGGCGGGGCATGAAGGTGGAGAATCTGCTGCACATGTTCGAGAAGGTGCGCGGCGAGGAAGTCGCCGACGATGCGCTGATCCTCGGCTGAGCCACGACCGCACGCCGGGGCCGCCCACGCGGCGGCCCCGGCGACATCAGGCTTTCATGCGCTCACGCAGACGCCGCTCCAGCAGCGCCAGATTGCGGCGGTTGGCCTTGAACCCCACATCGAACACGTCCCCGAGCACCGGCACCGTTCCCACCGCGGCATCCACGGCGAGATTGGCGAGCATTCGTGCCAAAGTCGTTTTGCCGACGCCCAGCCGCGCCGCCTCGGCCACCAGATAGAGCGACATCAACCCCGTGATACCGTCGCCCACGCCCGGCACGAGACCAATGAGCGCGTCGGCGCCAATGCGCCACTGCGTCCCCGGAATCGGTACCGCCGAGTCCATGAGCACGGCGAACCGGCGCAGGCGACGCAGGGCCGCCTCGTTTGCGGCTCGCGATGCCGATCCACTGTCGTCTACCGCCTCGCGATAATCCATACGGCATGCACGATGCCCGGAATGTAGCCGAGCAAGGTCAACAGGATGTTGATCCAGAAGTGAAGGCCCAGGCCGACCTGCAACAGAACGCCCAGTGGCGGCAGCAGAATCGCGAGAAGAATCCGGATGAGGTCCACGGTGCACCCTCCTTGGGTGAATGCATACTCATCCGTCGACGTGGTACCGGCCTGAACCGAATCCAAGTGTCGTTTCAGTGTCCTGTCACCAGCAGCCGCCGCACGGTTTCACGGGGTGCCGCAAGCACACCCACGAGACCGCTGTCGAGCGCGGCACGCACCTGCCCAGCGTCGGCGTCGTCATCGGCGATGACAATGGCAGCACCCTGCGCGTGTACGGCCCGAAGCTGCGGGTACAACACTGCCGGTTCCGGCCAGGATTCGCCGCCGTCGAGCACGGCCGCCACGTAGGACACTGCCCCGCAAGGCCGAGGCCACAGCCGCCCCGAGAAGTGGCGCGCGAGTTCCGCCGCAGCGGCGAGTGCCCGGTCCGCGTCGGCACCGTCGTCAACGGGCGTCACGTCCACCGCCATAGCGTTCGCGTCGGCGCCGCCGAGTGAGGCACGCACGGCCCGGCTGATCCGGGTGCACCACTGGCCGCCGCCGATCAGGATACGCTGCGTCGCACCGGGACACTCCGCCGCGCCGTGCATTACCAGCGCGGTGAGGTAATCGGCGACCGCTTTCGGCAACGCCTCCGCCTCGTCGGTGGCAATGAGGTCCACCCCCCAACGCCGTGCACAGGCTTCGGCGAGCGTCATCGGTGCCGCGCCATCCTGCGGATCGGCGGTGCGCGCCCAACGCTGCGCCCACAGGTCCACCGTCTCGGGGTCGTGCAGGCAGACCGCCGCCCGCCCCGGGATTCGCGTAGCGCGCTCCAACAGCTGGATATCCGCCTCGTGCTCACGGGAGACGTGTGGATCCTCGAAGAACGCGACCAGGTGGCATTCATCGCGGCGAACGTGCTCGGCAACCTGGATATCACCGCCCTTGGGCCCGCTCTGTTCCCCGTGCACCCAGCTTTCACCGCTCAGCCGTTCAGCCATGCGCGCTGCGGCCTCCTCGAGCCGGGTACCGTCGTCGACACGGGCGCGCAGCCGAGGCGGCACCGCCCCCAGCCGCTCGAACGCCGCCAGCTCGTCGCGGTCCGCCTCCCACGCCTCGGCCAGGCGTGGCGCGACCTTGCCATTCAACAGGCCGCCGGTGGTGCCGGTGGCATAGCGCCGGCCGAACCGGCGCAGCCAGTCGAAATGGTCTTCGGCAAACGCGAGCATCCGCCCCTTGAGCGCATCATGGGCGATCAGGGCGATGCCGAGCTCGCCGGGCGCTCTGCCCGGCACCCCCGCACGCCGGCGCGTGTCGCCATCGACGAACCACTCGCCACCGCCAGTGCCTTCCCGAACAGCCTCCGCCCACTGCAGGGCGTACCATTGTGCCGCGGCCTCGTAAGTGGCGAGGAAAGGGGTGCCGGTCACGACACACTCGCGCTTCAACGCATGGCTGTCCGGGTACATGGAGGCCGCATCCGCAGGGTCCAGGAGATACACGACCCGGGTCGCCACACCGGGATCTTGCGCCCCTTCGACCAACAGATTGGCAAGAGCCACCAGACCGCCGTCACGCCCCGCCGGGGCCTCGTGGAGGTGAGGATAATCGCGCAACAGCCCGGCGCCGTGCAGGGCCCGGGCGCTGCCGCCGAGTACGTGCAACTCCGGCCGGAGAATCCCGGTGAAGTAAGGCTCGAAGTGGCGCACGAAGCGAAGCAGCGGTGCGGACGGGCCGCGGCGAAGCGACCGGCTCGCGAGCAACAGTATGCGCTCGCGCACGGTGGTTGATTGCTGGCCCATGCGGCTGTTCTCCCTATTCCTCGCCGTTGTGAACGACAGTGCCCCGCCCGACCGGGCAACGCAAATCGGCGACGAACCCGCGTCGTCGGTGATTGTCCATACTGGATACAGGTACACCGTCGGAGCGAACGATGCCCATCACGCGACGTCGCCTACTGCTCGCCGGCGTTGCCGCACTGGCGGCACCGGCGCTCCTGCGGCAGACACTACCCACGGTGCGGGCGGCAGGTGGAGACGGAACCTTCCCGTTGTCACTGGATGAGCGCGCGTGGCGTGAACGGCTCACGGCGGAGGAATATGCCATCCTCCGCGAGGCCGGCACAGAGCCCCGCGGCTCCAGCGAGCTCCTCCACGAAAAACGCCCCGGTACCTATGTCTGCGCCGGTTGCGGGCAACCGTTGTTCGACTCCGCGACCAAGTACGACAGCGGCACCGGCTGGCCGAGCTTTTACGCGCCCATCGAGGGCAGCATCGGCACGCGCGAGGATCGCAGCCTGTTCTTCATGGTGCGCACCGAGGTGCACTGCAGCCGCTGTGGCGGTCACCTGGGCCATGTGTTCGAGGACGGCCCCGAGCCGACAGGGCTTCGCTACTGCATCAACGGCCTGGCGCTCGATTTCCGCCCTCGCGCACAGGCGTGACCCGCCGCGGCAACCAGGAGCATCGACATGCCCGCTGACACGCTCGCCGTAACCGGCCGCTGCCTGGCCCTGGCTTTCATACTCGCGCTCGCCGGCCCTGTCCTTGCTGCCGGGGGCAAGCCGGCGGCACCGCCGCCCGGAGACGGTCTCGCCGTCGCGACCTTCGCGGGTGGATGTTTCTGGTGCATGGAGCCGCCGTACGACAAGATCGACGGGGTCAAGCGCACGGTCTCGGGCTACACCGGCGGCAGCGTGGAGCGGCCGACGTACGAGGCGGTCAGCGCCAGCGGCACCGGCCACTACGAAGCGGTGCGCGTGATCTACGATCCGGGGCAGGTCGACTACGAACGCCTGCTGCATATCTACTGGCGCAACGTGGATCCTTTCGACGCCGGCGGGCAGTTCTGCGACCGCGGCCCCTCCTACCGTACCGCCATTTTCACCCACGACGAGCGGCAGCGACGCCTTGCTGAACAAACACGCACGGAGCTGGCGGAACGCTTCGGCAAAGAGATTGCGACGGTGATCGAACCGGCCGAACGATTCTACCCGGCAGAGGACTATCACCAGGACTACTACCGCAAGAACCCGCTTCGCTATAAGTTCTATCGCTTCACATGCGGGCGGGACGACCGCCTGGAAGAGGTATGGGGCGACGCGGCACGTCGCGGAGAAGTAACCAGCGGCGCATCGAAAAATTGAATTGAGTCACAAAATAGAATCGAAACGATTGGCACTATCCCGAACCTGACGCAGGGGAAGCGACCAACCGACAACCAACCCGGAGCAGGGAATGCCCGCCAGAGGAGGATCCCCGGTAATGCGCACGGAGCTGCGCGGCTTCGCCGCTTTCGCCCTCGCCTTCCTGACCGCGACCGCCCACGCGGATTTCTCCGACGGGGAGATACGCATTGGCGTGCTCACCGATCTCTCCGGACTGTCCCGGCGGGATGCGGGTCAACGCAGCGTCATTGCCGCGGAAATCGCGGCCGATCGCTTTGCCGACGGGCGCGCCGGCGCACCGGTGAAAATCATCGAGGTGGACCACGGCAGCGACGCGGAGCAAGCCCTCACCGGTGCCCGGCGCCTGGTCGAGGAGCACCACGTGGACATGATCACCGACCTGGTGCGCTCCAACACCGCCATACCGGTGCAGCAGTACGCCACGGAACAGGGCGTCGTCGTAATGCCCACCGGCGCCGGCGCCTCCTCGCTGCACGGCGAGCACTGCTCGCCACTCGCCTTCCACTGGGGCTTCGACGGCTACGCCCTCGCCAATGCCGTGGCCTCGGCAGTCACCGAGGACGGCGGCGATGAATGGTACTTCGTCACCGCCGACTACGCCTTCGGCCAGGCAATCGAGAAGGCAGCCAGCCAGCTCGCCGAGCAGGCCGGCGCACAGGTACTCGGCCACGCGCGTTACCCCTACAAGGCGACGAATCTCACCGAGCCGCTCACCCGTGCCGCCGAATCCGGCGCCTCGGTAATCGCGCTGGCCAGCGGCGGCGAGGACACCCGGCGGGCGATCCGCCAGGGCTACGAGCTGGGCCTGCCCAACGGTGACCGCCGCTTCGCCGCACTGCTGGCATTCGTCACGGACATCCGCCGCCTGGAGCTCTACGTGGCCGAGGGACTGCAACTCGCCACGCCGTTCTACTGGAACTATGACGGCACCAGCCGCGCTTTCGCCCGGCAGGTTCACGAGCGCTCCGGCGCCATGCCCACCATGATTCATGCCGGCACCTATTCCGCCACCCTCAACTACCTGCGTGCCGTCGCCGAGGCGGGTACCGACGATGCCTCGACCGTAGCCGAAACGTTGCGGCAGATGCCCATCGAGGATGCCTTCGCACGCAATGGTCACATCCGCGAGGACGGACTGATGGTGCACGACTTCTTCCTCATGGAAGCGAAGCCGGCCACCGAAAGCGAAGGCGCTTGGGATTACTACCGCACGGTCGCCAGAATCGAGGGCGAACGCATTCACGCGCCGCCGGACGGCAGCTGCGGCATGCGGTAATCCGAAGAGGCGCTCGGGTGCGATCAGCCGTACTCGAGCGTCATCGCGTTCGCGGCACAGAACGATTCCAGATCATCGATCAGTGACTCTGCCACTGTCAGCCGTATGGTAACCCCGTCGCCATAGTCCACGGCCTCGATCACCGCGTCGTGGGTATCCACCCAGTGGCGAACGGCCTGCTCGCGGGCGAAATCCACTTGCAGCACGACCGTCGAGCGCGGCACGTGCCGCTCAACCGGCAACGCCGCGAGCACCCGCTCGGTGGCCCCCGCGTAGGCGCGCACCAACCCGCCTGCTCCCAGCTTCACGCCGCCGAAGTAACGCACCACGACCACCACGACATCCGCCAGGCCCTTGTGCTGAATGACGTTGAGAATGGGCTTGCCGGCGGTACCGGAAGGTTCGCCGTCGTCGCTCATCGCTGCACTGGCAGCGCCGGCGGGATTGCCGATGAAGTACGCCCAGCAATGATGACGCGCATCCGGGAACTCGCCGCGTAATCGCTCCACCACGGCCATCGCGGCCTCCCGGGTCGTCACCCGCTCGGCATGGGCGATGAAGCGGCTCATCTTGACCTCGAGCTCCGCGCGCTGCGAGCCGGCGGGCACCATCGGCGCCTGTTGAGTCATCGTTTCCATGGCCTCGCTGTTCGTGGTGACGGTGTTACCGGGAGCCATCAGCCTATCATCGTGCTAGGAGGCCAAGCCTGCCACGGAGAGCCGGGGCGCGCGGGACTACTATCGCACCATCGCCCGAATCGACGGAGTGGCGATCCATGCGGCACCGAACAGGAACTGCGACACGCAGTAACGCCAGCCGGTCGCCTTCCGACCGGCGGCGCCCATTCGGCGAAAGGCCGGTGACGCATGCGCTTGGCCCGATTGCCCGCTTTCCGGATAATAGCTTGCCCGATGATCGCGCGAGAGGCTCAGGCACATGCAGTCACAGGAAAAGGCGTTCCCCGTCTCCTGGGATCAACTCCACCGCGACGCGCGCGCCCTCGCCTGGCGTCTGTCCGGCCAGGGGCAGTGGCGGGCGTTGGTGTGCGTCACCCGTGGCGGGCTCGTTCCCTCGGCCATCGTGGCCCGGGAGCTCGGCATCCGCATGATCGAGACGGTGTGCGTCGCCTCGTATCACGACTACCAGACCCAGGGTGACCTGCAGGTGCTCAAGCGCGTCAGCGACGCGGTTGTCGACGTCGGCGAGGGCCACGGCGACCAGGTGCTCATCGTCGACGACCTGGTGGATACCGGCAAGACCGCCCGGCTCGTCCGTGACATGCTGCCGAAGGCGCACTTCGCCACCGTCTACGCCAAGCCCCAGGGCTGCGAGGTCGTGGATACGTTCGTCACCGAAGTCTCGCAGGATACCTGGATCTACTTTCCGTGGGACATGGGCCTGCAATTCGTACCGCCGCTGCACGACGGCCGCAGCTAGCACGGCATCATCCCCATGGGCATCCCGTTCGCGCCTACGCTGCGGCGTTGGCTACGCAGCATCCGCCGGCCAGCGGCACGTGCCTCCACGCTGACAGCGCTGGACGACGATCTGCGCGCGGCGCTCCTGGAGCTGCTCGAGGGTGCATCGCTGCCCCCGGCCTGCGAACGCGATCGCGACATCCTCGCCCACGATCTGCGCACGGCTGCCACGGCCACGGATGCGGCCCCTCTCGTCCGGCGCATCACCGAGCTCGTGGTCACGGCCAACGAGCGCGAAACGCAGACACTCGAACGCGGCCTGGTGACCTACGCCCGGCAACTGACCGCCCTGGACGCCCATCTGCGCGCCGAGGACGCGAGCCGTGCCGATGTCGCCACGGAACAGACCACGCTCGAACAGCAGGTTCACGAACGTGTACGCGACATCCGCCGTGCGGTCCGCGGTGAGATCGGCGCCGACAACGAGGGCAGCGGCCCGCGTGTCGTCGAATCCCACCTGGCCCGCATCGTCGGTCAGCTGCGCTCGTTCTCGGCGCGCCAGAACGAGCGCCTGCAGTCCGCGGAGGCCGAGGCGCGCGAGCTTCGGGAGCGCCTGCGCGAAGCCGAGGCCGAGACGACGCGGCTGCGCCGCAGCGTCATGGAGCACAAGAGCCGGGCCGCAGTGGACGGCCTCACCGGAATCCCCAACCGCCAGGCCTACGACGAGCGCTTCGACACGGAGCTCGCCCGACGCGACCGCCACAGCCTGGACCTCGCACTCGTGGTCACCGACATTGACCACTTCAAGCGCATCAATGACCAGCATGGACACATGGCCGGTGATCGCGTGCTCGGCGGCGTGGCCGCGACCCTGCGTGAGAATGTCCGTGCCAGTGACTTCATCGCCCGCTATGGCGGCGAGGAATTCGTCGTGCTGCTGCCGGAGACCGCCGGCGACGGTGGCCGCGAAGTCGCCGAGAAGCTCCGCCGGGCCGTGCGTGAGCAGGCGTACGAAGTGACACCGGGAGAACCGGTGCAGGTCACACTGTCCGCCGGCGTCACCGAGGTGCAGAGCGGCGACACGCGGACCACCGCCTTCGAGCGCGCCGATCAGGCGCTCTACGACGCCAAGCGCGCGGGCCGCGACCGCGTCATGGTTCGGCTGCGCTGATCAGCTGCCCGCCCCACTGCCAAGCGATCGCCCACATCGTTATCGCCACCAGCGCATTGAGCAGGCGCCAGGACGCCGGCCGCGCGAAGCACGGCGCGAGCAACCGCCCGCCAGCAGCCAGTATCGTGAACCACAGCAGTGAGCCCGTGATCCCGCCGGCGGCGAAGGACAGCCGCTCGCCCACCGGATAGGCCGCTGCAGCGCTGCCGATGAGCACGAACGTGTCCATGTACATATGCGGGTTGAGCAGGCTCACCGCCAGCGTCCCCGCCACCGCCGCACGCGGGCCGGCGGCGAGGAATTCAGTGGGCATCAGCGCCTGTGGCCGAACCGCGGCCCAGAACGCACGCAACCCATACCCCAGGAGAAACGCCACCCCGGCGGCCATCAACAGATCCGCCCACAAGCCACCGGCGGCTACCACCGCGCCGCCACTCAAAACGCCAAGGCTGATCATGAGCACGTCGATCGCGACGCACACTCCGGCAATCAGCCAGATGTGCACGTTGCCCACCGCGTGGGCGAGCACATAGGCATTCTGTGCCCCTACCGCGACGATCAGCGTCGCCGTCAGCGCCATTCCGTTGAACCACGGCCCCGTTTCCACCACTGCCATCTCCCGACGAACCGATCACGGGAGCCGATCGTAGAGAGCCTGCATGGAGAAGTGAAACTGATTATATTAAAGTGTAATCAGTTACGTTTATGATATGTGCCCGTGATCGATCCACGCCAGCTACAGGCCCTCGCCGAAGTCGCCGCGCAGACGAGCTTCGAACGCGCCGCCCGGCGGCTGCACCTCACGCAGTCCGCGATATCACAACGGATTCGGGCCCTGGAGGCACAGGTCGGGCAGCCGCTGCTCGTGCGCCAGCGTCCGGTGCGTCCGACCGCCGCCGGCGCGCGGCTGCTGCGCTACCACCGTCAGGTCGAGCGCCTCACGCAACATGTTCTGGGGGATCTCGCCCTCGGCGAGACCGGGGTGGGCAGCGTCGCCCTGGGCGTCAACGCCGACAGCCTCGCCACCTGGCTGCCCGATGCCCTGGACAACCTGCTTGCCGGCCAGCACATGCGCGTCGAGCTCCATGTCGACGACCAGGATGTGACCCACCATCTGCTGCGCGAGGGCCGGGTCATCGGCTGCATCAGCGCCCATGCCGAGACCGTGCAGTCCTGCGACCGGGTGCCGCTGGGCATCATGGACTACGTGGCCGTTGCCGCCCCCGACTACGTGCAGCGGGTGTTTCCCGACGGGGTTACGACGGAGGCATTGCGAACCACCATGGCGCTCGACTTCAACGGCAAGGATGCGTTGCAGAGCACGTTCGCAGCACGCCACGGGCTCGATCCGGGCCAGCTGCAGCGTCACCAGGTTCCGTCGTCGGAAGGCTTTCTCGAGTTGATCCGTCGCGGGCATGGGTGGGGAATGGCGCCGGCGATTCAGGTGGCGGGGGACCTGCAGGCAGGTCGGTTGGTGACCATTGCGCCGGACGACGTGCTCTCGGTGCCGCTCTACTGGCACGTCTGGAACATCACGACCCCGGTCATCCGCGAGCTCACCGAGGCATTGCGGCAGGCGGCAGCCACCGCCCTGCATCCGCTGAAGGACGACTGAGCGGGAACTCGCCGGGGCCCGGCAAGCCCCGCACCAGCCGTTCAGTCGACGACCTCGACCCGGATCTCGTCTCCGTCACGCACCGACGCGAGCACCCTGGCGTCCTCTTCGAGCCGGCCAAGGCGGTTGCACGGTGCCACCAGTCTACTCTCGTCGCCCTGGGAGATAGGGGTACGGCCGTAGGGCAACGCCAGCGCCCCGCCCTCGACCCAGAAGCACACCTCGCCCGGATCGACCACCTGCTGTGCATCATCGCGGACATCCTGCTCCACCGGCAGGGAGAAGTACACCTCTTCACCCCAGGTCTGCGCGGTGCTCATGGACGGCAGTGCATCCGCCAGGGCGCGGCTCTCGGCACTGTCATCCAGCGTGGCGATGGCGGACCCCGCCGGCCAGCTCAGACGAATACGGTAGCTCATCCTCGTCCTCCATCTGTCGTCATGGAAACATTTTCCGTTTCCGTCATGCACGTACGATGCGCAGTTGATTGGTCGTGCCGCGCACCCCGAATGGCAGGCCGGCGGTCATCACGAGCGCATCACCCCCTTCAGCGATGCCGGTGTCCCGTGCCGCGCGCGCGGCACACTCTGCCGCGGCCTCACTGTCAGCGGCATCCGGCACCACCCGCGAGATCACGCCCCAGGCCAACGCGATCCGGCGAGCGGTGGCAATACTGGGCGTGAGGCTGAGAATGGGCCGCACCGGACGTTCCCGGGCGACGCGCAGAGTGGTGAAGCCGGATTCTGTCCAGGTGACGCAGCAGGCCGTCGGCAAAATCTGGGCAATCCGTCTCACCGCGCAGCAAATGGCATCCGCGTCGGTAGCACCGGGCTGCGGGTGGCCGGCATCGAGGCTGCCGCGGAACTGCTCGTCCGCCTCCACGCGCTCGATGATGCGCGCCATCATTTCCACGGACCCCACCGGATAATCGCCGGCAGCGGTCTCCCCCGAGAGCATGACGGCATCGACGCCCTCGTAGACGGCATTGGCCACATCCGAGGCCTCGGCGCGCGTCGGCCGCGGCGCGCCCATCATGGAATCCAGCATCTGGGTGGCGACGATCACAGGCTTGCCCGCGGCCCGGCTACGCCGAACGATCTGCCGCTGGGCGACCGGGACGTCCTCCGGCGGAATCTCCACACCCAGGTCACCGCGGGCAATCATGATCGCGTCCGCGGCGTCGACGATCGCTTCCAGATGCGTCAATGCCGACGGCTTCTCCAGCTTGGCCACGAGACCGGCGCGATCGCCGACGAGCTCGCGCAGCATGTGCAGGTCCTCGGGGCGCTGGACGAACGACAGTGCTACCCAGTCCACGCCCTGCTCCAGGCCGAAGGCGAGATCGTCGCGATCCTTGTCCGTCAGCGCCGGAATCGGCAACGCCACGTCGGGCAGATTCACGCCCTTGCGGTCGGCGATGCGGCCGTCGGTATCGGCACGCACGACCGCGACCTCGCCCGCGACGGACTCCACGTGCAGGGTCAGGCGGCCATCGTCGATGAGCACGCGGGCGCCGGGTTCCAGCGCCGCGAAGGCGTCGCCGATGGGCAGCGGAATACGGCCGTCTTCCCGCGGTCCCTGACCGCAGACAAGTTCCAGACGTTCGCCTGCGGTGACGAACACCTCCCCGCCCGGAAAATCACCGAGACGGATCTTGGGGCCACAGAGGTCCTGCAGCAGGGTCAACGGCCGCCCGAGCTCCTCCTCCAGGCCACGCAGGGTACGCACGACAGCGGCGTGGTCGGCGTGACTGCCGTGACTCATGTTCATCCGGAAAACGCTCGTACCGGCCTCCACCAGGCGGCGCAGCGTTGCCGCATCCCGGGAAGCCGGTCCAATGGTGGCGACGATGCGGGTACGCTGATCCGCCGGACACGCGTAAGGCCCGGCCTGCTCGCCCGACTGCTCCATCTTCGCCACCTCCGCGTTGCTCGGATACCTCGCCGGAATACTAGCCATCCCCAATCAGCGAGGTCAATATTTTTGGAATATATTTCCATTAAACGGCATGAGAACACACACGAGCACGAAGGCCCCCGCAGCTCGGTCAAGACGAACGAGAAGGCCTGCCACCAGGACAACAGCCTGCACACCTCGACGGTACTCCCGTCCTTACTGCCCTTTTCGCCAAGTATTGCCCTCGGCGCTCGTCAGCGCGTCCGTGTCGCTTGGACAGCCCCTGGTGCGATCCGCCGTAATGGGCTTGCGACACCCCAGTCATCCGCTTCGATGGTCAGGGACGCGCTGTCGCGCAGCTAACCGGGGAGGATCGCCGTAGATACTCCGTTGTCGGTCTAGCGCTGTGCATGAACATCGCTGAACAGTCGCCGCCGGTCGGCGAGCGCACAGCGCTGGCCGACACTACCAGCGCTACGCTCCGCGCACGCCAACCGATCGTATACGGAGGCGGCGCCGGCAGTGCCCCCCACGCACCAACGTCGGGCACCGCCGGAGGCGGTCCCCGACCTACCGCTGTCGTCCAACTAACCGGGGAGAATCGCCGTAGGTCGGCGAGCGCGGAGCGCTGGCCGACATTACCAGCGCTACGCTCCGCGCACGCTAACCGATCGCGTACGGAGGCCGCGCCGGCAGTGCCCCCCACGCACCAACGTCGGGCACCGCCGGAGGCGGTCCCCGACCTACCGCTGTCGTCCAACTAACCGGGGAGAATCGCCGTAGGTCGGCGAGCGCACAGCGCTGGCCGACATTACCAGCGCTACGCTCCGCGCACGCTAACCGATCGCGTACGGAGGCCGCGCCGGCAGTGGCCCCCCAAGCACCAACGTCGGGCACCGCCGGAGGCAGTCCCCGACCTACCGCTGTCGTCCAACTAACCGGGGAGAATCGCCGTAGGTCGGCGAGCGCGGAGCGCTGGCCGACGTTCCAGCGCAAACCGTCGTGCGAGCATTCCCGCTTCCTGGTGTGTCCTGGTGGTTTGTCACCACACGCGGGGGGCACGGCGTGGCCGCGCCCCGGTGGAGGGGGATTCAGCGGGTGAGGGTCAGGGGCTCGGGCAGATCGATCTCGTCGCAGTTGTGGCCGGGGCCGCCGCGGTCGACGACCAGGAAATCCGACGTCGCCTCCAGCGACAGCAGCGGGTGGTGCCACACGCCGGCGTGATAGTTCACCCCCTGGTCGCCGCGGACGTAGAACGCCCGCACATCGGCCGGGTCCACCGTCTCGCCCCTCGGCGCCACCACGACCAGGTACGGGCGCCCGCTCAGTGGCACGAACGCCTGACTGCCCAGGGGGTGGCGCTCGAGCATTTTGATCGCGAGCGGCGGCGCGAACGCCTGACCGCGAAAAATGCTGATCAGCGGCCGCGGGTCTTCTCCCAACAGCTCAATGCGCGCCAGGTCATGAAAACGCGTGGTGGAGCCGTTGTTGATGGGGAACGACTCCGCGGCTTCGTCGGCCGCGATCACATCGCCGAACGGCGCGAACGCCTCACGGGTGAGTGGTTGAGTCTCGAGTTCCAGCATCGATTCCTCCCGTTACCGTCACCGTCCGCGATAGGCCGGTGAGGCATTGAGCGGCATATGCCGGTTGACGTCCTTGTAGAGAAGGTAGCGGAAAGGCTCCGGTCCACCGGCATAGCAGGCTTGCGGGCAGAAGGCACGCAGCCACATGAAATCGCCGGCCTCCACTTCCACCCAGTCCTGGTTGAGGTGATAGACGCCTTTGCCCTGGAGCACGTAGAGGCCGTGTTCCATCACGTGGGTCTCGTCGAAGGGAATCACCGCCCCCGGCTGGAAGGTGACGATATTGACGTGCATGTCGTGGCGCATGTCTTCCTGGTCCACGAAACGGGTCGTCACCCAGCGGTTCTCGGTATCGGGCATCGGATCCGGCTCGACATCGTTCTCGTTGACGACGAAGGCCTCCGGCACATCGATACCATCCACGAACTCGTAGGCCTTGCGGATCCAGTGAAAGCGCACGGGCGCATCGGAGTCGTTGCGCACCCGCCAGTCACTGCCCGGGGGGATGAAGGCATAGCCGCCCGGTGCCATGACATGACGCTGACCGGCGATAGTCAGCGACAGCTCGCCTTCCACCACGAACACAACCCCCTCGGCGCCACTATCGAGCTCCGGCCTGTCGCTGCCGCCGCCGGGAGAGACCTCCATGATGTACTGCGAAAACGTCTCCGCGAAGCCGGACAACGGCCGGGCAAGCACCCACAGCCGCGTGTTCTCCCAGAACGGCAGCCTGCTCGCCACGATATCGCGCAGCACACCCTTGGGGATGAACGCGTACGCCTCGGTGAACACCGCGCGATCGGAGAGCAGCTGTTGCTGGGGCGGCAGGCCGCCCGTCGGGGCGTAGTAGGATCGGTTGGTCATGAGGTCTCCTCGAATGAACGTTATGCGCTCGGGCGGCGAGCGGCGCCATGGCGATCCGGGCATCGGCGGGCGGGCGACGGCCCGCACGGCGATGCCCGGATTCCGGCGACGCCGCGCCTGCCGCTACGCGGAATGGTGCTCGCGCCAGTGCCGGGCGATGTCCACGCGGCGGGCCACCCAGACCCGGTCGTGCGCCTCCACGTGGTCCAGGAATCGCTGTAGCGCGCGGAAACGGCCCGGACGTCCCACCAGCCGGCAGTGCAGGCCGACGGTCATCATCTTCGGCGTCTCCTCCCCTTCGGCATAGAGCACATCGAAGGCATCGCGGAGATAGCGGAAGAACTGCTCGCCGTCGCTGAAACCGGTGGGCGAGGCGAAGCGCATATCGTTGTTGTCCAGGGTGTAGGGCACTATGAGCTGGCGGTGGGTCTGGCCGCCGCCGATGTCCACGTCGTGCCAGAACGGCAGATCGTCCCCGTAGTAGTCGGAGTCGTACAGGAAACCGCCCTCCTCGGCGACCAGCCGCCGTGTATTCGGGCTGTCCCTCCCGGTATACCAGCCCAGCGGGCGCTTGCCGGTGAGTTCCGCCTGAATCTGTATGGCACGGGCCATGTGCTCGCGCTCGGTGGTCTCGTCCACGTTCTGGTAGTGAATCCAGCGCAGCCCGTGGCAGGCAATCTCGTGACCGAGCTCGGTGAATGCCGCAGTCGCCTCGGGATTGCGCTGCAGCGCCATGGCCACGCCGAAGACAGTCAACGGCAGTCCACGCCGCTCGAACTCGCGCAGCACCCGCCACACACCCGCACGGGAGCCGTACTCGTAAATGGACTCCATGCTCATGTGGCGATCGGGATAGGGCTCGGCGCCGAAGATCTCGGAGAGGAACGTCTCTGCGTGAGAATCGCCGTGGAGGACGCAATTCTCGCCACCCTCCTCGTAATTGAGCACGAACTGCACTGCCACCCGTGCATTGCCCGGCCAGTTGGCGTGCGGTGGCCGCCCCGCGTAACCAACCATGTCGCGGGGGTAGGACTTCTCGCTCATGAATCTCCTCCGTGGATAGATTGGATTTCGGTCAGGCCGACCACCCGGCATAGCGCCCGATGAAAGCTTTCGGCAACGGCAGTGCCAGGTCCCCGTGTTTACTGGTGCCGAGTCCGGCGCCGGCGAGCGCGCCGGCAAACCGCACCGCCACGTTGACGCCGTCGATCACGGGCACGCCCAGCTCGTCACCGATGCGACCGGCAAGATCCGCCATGCCGGCACAGCCGAGGACAATGGCTCCAGCGCGGTCCTCGTCGCGGGCACGGCGGCACTCCTCCACGATACGTCGCTCGGCGTGGGAGCCGGTCTCCTCCAAGGCGAGCACCGGCACTTCAGCAGCACGGATGCGTGCGCAGTGATCGGACATGCCGTACTCGCGCACGAGTCGCTCGGCGATCACCACAGTGCGCTCCAGCGTGGTCACCACGGAGAAACGCGTCGCGATCATGCTCGCGGCGTGCATCGCCGCTTCGGCGATCCCCAGAACCGGTCCGTGAGCCAGCTCGCGGGCGGCATGCAGCCCGGGATCGCCAAAGCAGGCGATCACGTGGGCATCACACCCTGTGGCAACACCTCGCTCGATTTCCTCGAGCAGACCGGGCACCGCCATGGCCTCGTCGAAGTGGCCCTCGATGGAAACGGGCCCGTGCTCCGGACAAGAGGCTTCGATCTCGATGCCGGGCGCCGCAGCGGTGCGCGCTGCCGCCGCGATCTTGGCGGTCATCGGGGCGCTGGTGTTCGGATTGACAATCTGGATCTTCATTGCGTGGCTCCCAGGGCCGTGTTCGGGCCCTATCTGTCAGCCAGCGGCACCGCTGCGTCTCCTGCTGCTCTGCCCGAAGATGGCTTCGAAGTCGGGGGTTTCCTCGCTCCCCACCTCGAAACTCAGACTCCGCTCGATTTCACTGAGATGATGCTCCATCCATCGCGCGGCGGCGTCGGCTTCGCCGGCCTCGATCAGGTCGAGCAACTCGCCGTGATCGCCACAGTCACACCCCACCGACACACGCGAGCCGTATACAGCGATGATCAGCGACGAGCGCGAGGCGAGCTGAGCGAGGAAATCGGTAATCGCCCCGTTGCCCGCCACATCCACGAGCTGGGTGTGAAAGGCGGCGGAGAGATGGATCGCACGGCTTTGCTCACCTTCCGCCTGCGCCCGGCGCTCCTCGCCGACGAGCTCACGCAGAGGGCGCAACACGGCACGGTCGGCCCGCATGACGACATCGCGCATGCTCGCCGCCTCCACCATTCGTCGGGCCGCGAACACGTCCCTCGCCTCCTGCGCAGTGGGACGTGCCACGTGCGCACCGCGATGCGGACGAATGGTCACCAGCCGCTCCAGCGCAAGCCGCTGAAGGACCTTGCGGATACCGGTACGGCTGATACCGAAAACCTCGGCGAGCGCGTCCTCCGGGAGTCGTGCCCCCGGCAGCAGACGATGCTCGACGATCGCCTCGACGATGTTCCGGTAGATCGTCTCGTCCCGCGAGAGGTTGTCGTCCTGGACCCCGTTCACCGTGCTGAAAAGATGAAAGCTGCGGTCCTCAGCCATACCGGCCTCCATGCGCGCCTGCGCTCACCACAATAGATGTCGACACCAATGTATACATTATCGAGCTGTCTGAGGCCAGAGTAAATCATCCTTGGGCTGCTTGACAGATCGTACACAACGGTCTTAAATCGCAATCGTATACAACACACCGTCAATATAGCACTTGCCAGCGGCAAAGCAATCACCGTTATTCACCCATCCACGACGTGGTCGGCGCATGAAGACATCCAGCAACTTGCGGATATACAGAGAATAAAACAGGAGAGCCATCCATGTCCTTACCCGGGGATTGCATGGAAACAACCGACATTTTGTATACAACAACAAATCCAAGCGGCGTGGCCACCGCTACCCGATCCTGAGTCGTATACAACCAGGTATAGACAGGAGGAGACCAGACGATGTCTGAAGCCACACAACGCTCGCAGCCCAGCGAGCGCCTCTACAACGAGGACCTCGCACCCGCCCACCAGACGTGGAACTGGTACAACATCTTCGCCTTCTGGATGTCCGACGTGCACAGCGTCGGCGGCTACGTGTTCGCCGCGAGTCTTTTCGCGCTCGGTCTAGCCGGCTGGCAGGTCCTGCTCTCACTGCTGGTGGGCATCTGCATCGTGCAGCTCTTCGCCAACCTCATCGCGCGCCCCAGCCAGAAAGCCGGAGTCCCTTTCCCGGTGGTCTGCCGGCTGTCGTTCGGCGTCTTCGGCGCCAACGTGCCGGCCATCATCCGCGGTCTGATCGCAGTGGTCTGGTACGGGATTCAGACGTACCTCGCCTCCGCGGCACTGTCGGTAGTGCTGCTACGCTTCTTCCCGACGATGGAACCGCTCGCGGGCATGTACTTCGTGGGTCTGTCGTATCTCGGCTGGGTGTCGTTCGGCATCATGTGGATACTGCAGGCGTTCGTTTTCTGGCACGGCATGGAGGCGATCAAGCGCTTCATCGACTGGGCCGGCCCGGCCGTGTACCTGGTGATGTTCCTGCTCGCCGGCTGGATCGTCTGGGAAGCCGGCTGGGAGAACGTGAGCTTCACCCTCGGCAGCAAGGATCTCGACGGCTGGGATGCCGCCTGGCAGATGGTGGTCGCCATCGCACTGGTTGCGGGTTACTTCGCCGGCCCGACGCTGAACTTCGGTGACTTCTCCCGCTACTGCCGCACCGAGAACGACGTGCGTCGCGGCAACTTCTGGGGCCTGCCGGTCAATTTCCTGCTGTTCTCCGTGGTCACCGTGATCACCGTCTCCGGCACGATTCCGGTGTTCGGCGAGATGATCCAGGATCCCATCGAGACGGTCTCCCGCATCGACAACACCATGGCTGCGGTGCTCGGCGCGTTCACCTTCGTTACCGCCACCATCGGCATCAACATCGTCGCCAACTTCGTCTCGCCGGCGTTCGACTTCGCCAACGTCAATCCGCAGAAGATCAGCTGGCGTGCCGGCGGCATGATCGCCGCCGTGGGCTCGGTGTTCATCACGCCCTGGAACCTGTTCAATAACCCGGAGGTCATCCACTACACGGTGGACGTGCTCGCCGGCGTGATCGGACCGCTCTACGGCATCGTGCTGGTGGACTACTACTTCACCAAGCGCCAGCAGATCGACGAGGAGGCACTGTTCTCCGACGAGCCCGGCCGCCGCTACTGGTACGACAATGGCTGGAACTGGATGGCGGTGAAGGTCACCGCGGTCTCCACGGCGGTGGCGCTGGCCATCAACTTCGCCCCCGGCCTCGGCGACCTCAAGAACTTCTCGCTGTTCATCGGCGGTGCGGTGGCCGCCGGCCTCTACGCCCACTTCTCGCGGGCGGAAGCCGCCCAGAGCGTGCGCAACGAGGCTGCCCCTGCCACCGAGGAGAGTGCGGGCCCGGCCACCCTGGAACCCCGGCCCAGCGTGGACTGAAGGATTGCCACGGGCTTCCTGTCACCGGCGGCCGCCTTTGCGGCCGCCGGTGTGGCGATTCACGCCGTCGCCCGGCGCACCAATAGCGCCAGCACGATGCAGGTCCAGCCGTTGAGCAGCATTTCCACGGCGATGAAAAAGCCGATCACCCACAACCCTGACAGGGGCCACTCCAACACGACCATCGCTCCGAGGGCGACGGCGGCGAGACCGCCCACCAGCGTTACGCCCCAGCCCGGAGAGTCCCTGTGCTCCAACGCGGAAATCACCCTGAGCCCGCCTACACCGATTATCACGGCGGCAAGAACGAGCGTCAGCCATTCGGAGGCCACGACCGGGTCGCCTATCACCACGCTGCCGGCGACGGCATACAGAACCCCGGTTCCCACGGCCAGCACCACCCCACTACGGCCCCGGGCCGTGACCGCCTGAGCGAACCGGGCCCCCGCGCCGATCACCAGCAGAAACCCGAACGCGAGCACGCTCGCCAGGGTCATGAAGAAAGTCATGCCCAGGCCGATCGTCCCGAGCACCACCATGAGCGCCCCCAGCAGAAGCAACCATCCCCAGCTCTCCTCGAGCGGGCCGAAAAGCCGCTCGACGAAACGGGCGCCGCGCGTGGCTCGCCGCAAACGCATGCCTGCCTCGTTCGCGCTTACCGGCCATTAGTCTTGCCACATCTCGGCGTGCCTGTCAGCGGCAGTGACAAGGCGAAAGACCGGATTTGTAATGCCGGTATTCTAGCCTTATTGCTACGTCAGATTTCGTAGAAATGCCGCCGCGCGCTCTATCGCCTCGCTGAGGTTCTCCGGTTCGGTGAGGCCACTGCGCTTGCGTGGTTTGAATCCGTGGTCACCGTCGGCCAGCCAGGCCACCTGAATCCGGCCGGAGAGGTCATAGCCGGCGACCTCGTCGGGCCGGCCGAACGGATCGCGCTCGCCCTGCAGGATGAGCGTCGGCGTCGTGATGCCGGCAAGATGCGCCACACGGGGACGATGCGGTTTGCCCGGTGGGTGAAACGGGTAACCAAGCACGAGCAACCCGGCCACGTCGAGCTCATCGGCCACCAACGAGGCCATACGTCCACCCATGGATTTCCCCCCGATAGCGACCGCACCCGAGTGCCGGGCCCGCACGGCGGCAACCGTTTCACGCCAGTGATCCAGCAGCACTGCCTCGCGATCGGGCGGTCGCTTGCGTCCCTCCGCACGGCTGCGGCGCATGTAGGGAAACTCGAAACGGACCACTCGGTATCCGGCCTCGCCCAGCCCCTCGGCAATCCTCTGCATGAACGGGGTATCCATGGCCGCACCGGCACCATGGGCCAGGATCAGGCAGAGCGCGGCATCGGCGGGCCCGTTCTCGATCCAGTCACTCATGCACGCTCCTTCATTCCCCAAGGTCCGTGATGTCCATCGTGTGCCGTATAAGCCAGTCCTGTCGCATACGAAGCCGCATTTCTCGTAGAAGCGCACTGCGCGGGTGTTGTCCACGGACACGTTGAGCTCGACGCCGGTGACGGCAGCCTCCGGCCACTGCTGCAGCGGTGCCTCGGCCAGCGCCTGTGCATCGGCAGCGTCGCGGCCACCCAGGCACAGCCCTACCGGCATGGCCCTTGTTTCGGCGACGAGCATGACGACCCCGGGCGTATTGCGCCAGCGTTCGAAGAATGCCGGGATAGCGGACGTCGTCAGAAAGCCCGCTGTGGCCCCCGTTCAGCGCCGGACGGCCCCGCCAGGGCAAAGGTCGCCGCCCCCAACGCTGCCAACGCCGGCAGGCCGTCGCGCTTCGCGGTCCGAACCGTCAGGGCCGGAACCGCACTTTGATTGGCGTCATCCATGACCTGGTCCCCGCGTCCCGATCAGTCAGGAGACCAGTCCGTGACGCTCATGCCACTGCGCCAGGGACTCGTCCGGGTATTCGTCGAAGCTGCGATCACCGTCCCGAATATCCGGCTCGACCCAAGCAGCCTTCGAGCCCAGCATCAGATGAACCCGCTCAGGGGGAACTGGCAACGGTGTATCGATCGCGGAGGCGAACGGGTGAACCAGCTCCGGCCAGCGCGGATCCCAGACCCACAGTGCCGAACCGCAATTGCCGCAGAAGCGGCGTTCCCCCGGGCTGAGCGTTTCCGACCCGGCAGCATCCCGAAGCCGCGCGCGATAGACCCGCACCGACTCGCGCCCGGAGACCTCCAACGTGTCCGCAACACCACCCAGGTTGATGGCGTAGCCACCGCCACCGGCGGTCTTTCGGCAGATACTGCAGTAGCAGCGATTGAACGGATACGGGTGCGGCGACTCCACACTGAAGTGCACGGCGCCGCAGTGACAGGACCCTTCCAGCTGCATGGCGACCTCCGTCTACGACATGTCGCGGTGACTGCGTGACGCCCGACGCGTTCAGTCCACGCAACCGGCACCCCGGGCCAACGACCGGGTCAGCATCACTATCCCGTTGGTGCGGGCGCGAGAATCATCCCCTCCATGATCTCCACAGCGTAGCCACCGACACGGACACCGCGAATGTCGTCGTCATCGCCGAGCACCTCGACGTAGGCCCGCCCGGGGCGGCCCATCCAGTGCCCCTGCTCGGCGACGAAGCGCGGCTCGCGGATCAGGCCGTAGCGCCACAGGTAGGCCGCCATACCGCCGGTGGCGGAGCCGGTGAACGGATCCTCGGGCAGATCCGGCGGCACACCGAAATGCCGGGAGAAGACGTCGCCTTCGGGCGTCACCCCTTCCTGGACGAACAGATGGGGGCTGAAGAAGCCACCGAACTCACGCAGCCGCGAATACGCTTCGAGCTGAATGCGGGCACGTTCGAGGGCATTGTGATTCACCAGCGGCACCATGAGCTGCGGCGTGCCGGTGCTGACGGTCTGCACGGGCACATCGGGCAACAGATCCTCCACCGACAGGCCGAGGGCGGCGGCCACCTCGGCAGGGTCATGGCGGTCATAGAACTCGGCACGCGGCTGTGTCATGGTGATCAGCGGATGACCGTCGCCGGAGCCGGTCACCTCCACCTCTATGACACCGGCGGGCAGCTCCAGGGTCAGGCGCTGAAAATCGCCCTCGCGACGCAACCGGCCAGTGGAAAGCAACCCGTATACCGTTGCGATAGTGGGGTGGCCGGCCATGGGAATCTCTCCGGCAGGCGTGAAATACCGGGCCCGATGATCCGCTACCTCGGAGTCCATCACGAATGCCGTCTCGGAGAGATTCATCTCCCTCGCAATCGCCTGCATGGCCGCCTCATCGAGGGCGTCGGCGTCGAAGACGACAGCACAGGGATTCCCGCCGTAGGCGGTGGTTGTGAATGCATCCACCTGAATGATGGGCAGTGCTTGCATGCTTGAGTCCTTGCTCGTTGTGAACGCAGGCGTCGACACGATCCGTGCTGCCCACGCCGCAAACCTCGACCTTACTAACCTTTCCTCGGGTATTGCCATGCCCCGGAACCATTGCGCGACCGTCTCCCGTACCGGCAGGTGCAGCACGCCAACCGCGGGAACAGCACCATCCGGCGAGCCGCAACGAGGTCATGCGACGACCACCGGAATGAAGCTGCCGCCGGGCGATTGACGGTCCCGTCAATTGACGATCCCGTCAGAAGGGCTCGACCCAGGGCCGCAGATCGAGCTCGTGCGTCCAGGCATTGCGGGGCTGACAATGTAGCTGCCAGTAGCTCTCAGCAATCGCCTCGGGCTCGAGCAGGGAATCCGGGCCGCGATCCCGGGCGATTTCGGCATAGCGTTCCGAGCGAATCTGACCGTCAATAATCACATGGGCCACGTGCACACCTTCGGGGCCGAGCTCGCGGGCCATGGTCTGAGCCAGCGCACGCAGTCCGAACTTCGGCACCGCGAGGTTCGCGAAGCCGGCGCCACCACGCAGCGACGCCGTCGCCCCGGTGAACAGCAGCGTTCCGGCACCTCGGGGCGCCATCCGGTGCGCGGCCTCGCGGCCGATCAGGAATCCCCCAAGGCATCCCACCCGCCAGCAACGCTCGAAGTCGCTGGATGCAATCCCGCGAATGCGCCCGGGCTCGAACGTACCGGCATTGAACACCACCAGCCGGACCGGCCCGAGCTCCGCCTCGACGGCATCGAACAACGCCACCACCTGGGCCTCGTCACTGGCGTCACACGCATAAGGCAACGCTTCCACCCCGTAGCCGGCCACTTCGTCGGCCAGCTCGCCGAGACGCTCGACCCGGCGCGCCGCCATCGCCACGTCGAGCCCGCCGGCGGCAAACCGTCGCACCAGCGAGGCCCCCAGACCGGTTCCAACCCCTACCACCACCGCACTGCCGTCACTCATGATGTCCTCCGACATTCGTACGGTTCACGCCATGTCGTGACAAACCGCTTCGATGTTATGTCCGTCCGGGTCGAATACGTACGCCCGGTAGTCAACCGGGTGATACGCCGTACGCACGCCCGGTGCGCCATTGTCCCGTGCTCCGACGGCAAGCGCAGCGGCATGAAACGCGTCCACGGCCGCACGACTCGGAGCGGCGAACGCGATATGCAGTGGTCGTTGCGGCTGCTCGGCGGCACAGAACCAGAACGCCGGCACATCATCTCGACCAAACCCGTGCCAGCCGTTGAGCTCCGCGACAAGCTCGATACCCAACGGCGCAAGCACAGCCGTGTAGAACGCGCGGCTGCGTTGCGCGTCGCTGACCCGGATGCTGAGGTGGTCGAGAAACATCGCCCTAACCCGCGTGCGCCTGGACCAGCACCCGAAACCTGCACTCGATTGGGGCATCCCCCGTGCCTGAGAGTCTAGCAGCCGCCCAACTCGACGCCGGTGGCAACGGTCACGGGCATCGCACCACCGGTAGGCACGCGCGTGGAACGCCGGATATACGCGCATTGCGGATGAGCGCGAACCGGTCTCGGCAATAGCGGGCGGAGGCGGCATGAAATGCCGCCCCCTCGAGAGAAGGAGGGAGAGACGCCGGGGCCGCACGGCGGCCCGGCGCCGGCCAGGCTGTGCGGACTCAGGCGTCGCCCGCGCCGAGCACCGCGCGCCGGCGCTGCCGGCCGAAGTCCATCATGCGCCCGAGGGAGACACGCGCACGCTCGGCAACGTCCTCGGCAACGAATACTTCGTTATCCATTCGCTCCAGCGCACTCGCCAGATTGCGCAACCCGTTCATGGCCATCCACGGGCAATGAGCACAGCTCTGGCAAGTGGCACTGCGGCCGGCCGTGGGGGCCTCCAGCAGTTCCTTGTCCGGCGCGGCTTCGCGCATCTTGTGGAAGATGCCGTTGTCGGTCGCGACGATGAAACGCGAGGCATCCGACGCCACCACGGCCTTGAGCAGCTGCGAGGTGGATCCCACCACATCCGCCTGCTCGACCACGGACCGGGGCGATTCCGGGTGCACCAGCACCTGCGCATCGGGATAGGCCGCACGCAGACCGTCGAGCTCAATCCCCTTGAACTCCTCATGGACGATGCAGGCACCATCCCACAGGAGCATGTCGGCACCGGTTTCACGCTGAATGTAGTCACCCAGGTGGCGGTCCGGCCCCCACAGGATCTTCTCGCCACGGGCGTGCAGATGGCGGATGACGTCCACGGCGATACTGGAGGTCACCACCCAGTCCGCACGCGCCTTCACCGCCGCGCTGGTATTGGCGTAGACGACGACGGTCCGGTCCGGATGCTGGTCGCAGAACGCCGCGAACTCCTCGGGCGGACAGCCTTCGTCCAGGGAACAGGTCGCCTCCAGCTCCGGCATGATCACCCGCTTCTCGGGCGTTAGGATCTTGGCCGTCTCGCCCATGAAGCGAACACCGGCGACCACCAACGTGCTGGCCTCGTGGTCGGCACCAAAGCGCGCCATATCGAGCGAGTCGGAGACATGGCCGCCGGTTTCGTCGGCGAGCTCCTGGATCTCCGGTGCGGTGTAGTAATGAGCCACCAACACGGCGTCGCGCTCGCGCAGCAGCTGCCGGATACGGGCCTTGAGCTGGTCGGCCTCGCCCCTGCCAAGCGACTCCGCGGCGGTGAACGCCTCCTCGCGGAAGTGTCGAATCGGCGCTTCGGCCCGAACCCCTTGCGCAGTACTCATCGCTCATCCTCCGAACGCCGGTGCGCCACCGGCGCCGTCATTTGATGATCTCCACCCTGCCCGGCGTCTTGCGCCGGTAGAGCCTCGCCGGACGGTGACTACCCGCCCGGTAGGTCGCTTCCGTGGGCTCGATGCACTCCATTGCCCGAACCCGCTTGCGGAAATTCCGCTTGTCCAGCGGCTCCCCGCGAATGATCTCGTAGACCGACTGCAAGTGACTCAACGTAAAACGCTCCGGCATGAGCTGCAGCGCGATAGTCGAGTACTCCAGCTTCGCGGCCAGGCGCCCACGCGCCATGGCCACGATCTCCGCATGGTCGAAGGCCAGCCCCGGCAGAATATCCACCGGATGCCATCCGCCGTCCGGCTCGTCGCGCTCCCCCCCGATCTCCGTCCAGGGAACCAGCGCGAAATAACCCACCGTGACGACCCGCCCACGTGGGTCCCGATCCGGTCGACCGAACGTATAGAGCTGCTCGAGATAGACGCCCTCCATGCCGGTCTTCTCACGCAGCACGCGAGTCGCGCCGTCGTCCGGGTCCTCGCCCTCGCCCAACAGGCCGCCGGGCAGTGCCCAGCAACCGGCGAACGGCTCATCCGGGCGCCGGACCAGACGCACAGTCAGAGCCTCGTCGCGCACGCTGAAGATCACCACATCCGTGGAGACGCCCCACACCGTGCCAGCCCCGTCCGTACTCTCGTCACGCACTCCGACATGCCTCCAACCGTTCAGACCGCAACTTAGTGTCAAATCGACACTATGTCAATTGCATGACGACGGTTCAGACCAGCAACCCCGACAGCTTAGCGAGTGAAGGTATAGGCTGGATTATTGAAATAAGCGTTGGATTATTGAAGCGTTACTCTGGACCGTCGCCGTACGCGAAATCTGGGGCACTACTCGGGCATACCCGCCCTACTTTTCGAACAGACAAGCTGTGACGTGCCTCACCGGAGGATTGCCCTACCAAACAAGACCTTACAAGACCCCGCGTGCCGCATGCGATGCGCCGAATCGGACGGAAACGAGCACCCAATCCCCGCTTGCAAGCAAGTTTCCACCGCTCAAAGCCGGCTCCACCCCCTGCCGAGCCCGGGATGCAGCCATCAGACACGCCTGTGTCGCCTGAACCTCGCTTGTCTCCGCAATACGGCCTTCCTGCGGGTCCCCGGACTGCGGCCCCTCCCCCTGAGGTACCCTGACGCGTTAGCTGCCGCTGTCGAATGGTCCGGAAAGGAAGAATTAGCGCGGGGAGCGTAAACCCGAGGTACCTACACTCACGATGCAAGGGGTAAGCTAAGTACCTACCGCCGTCCCACCGATGCTTGTCACGCTCGAACCTGTTACCTGACACACAAGGGGAGATGAACCGCCCCCGCTGATGAGTCAGGGCGTCCCCACGCCACAAGCGGCAGGAAGCGCCCGAGTCGGACGGCCACTTGCGTAGAACCGGGGGCTGTCCCCGTTTCCCTGTACAGGTCTGTCGCGTCCGGAAACCTAGGACCAACCACAACCTCTTGGTCGTTGTGGTTAGTAGCCCACAAGATGTAGCAACAAATTTGACCCACAGTAAATACGGCCTTATGATACGAGAAGGCTGGGCGAACCGCCCAGGCGCTCTTTAAGACATGTGGGAATCACCTGCTGGGCTTGACCGACGGGCCGGCATTGCCGGTCGGCTTGGGGCGTTGTCCACCCCGAGTCTTTGACGTCGCTGAACGGCCTCCTGCTTACCGGCTGTTGCTCCTATGCGCTGACAGGCAGGGGCATCGAGCTGATCGGCAGGGAGGCGTTAAGGCGACGGGAACGCTCAATGAGCGTTAGGAGGACGGCGGTCTGTGGCATCTACGCGTTCCTTTCCGGCCCAGTGCTTGGCGACGGGGCAATGGCGCCCGTGAAAGCGAAGGTGATTAATCATGAAAGCATGTCAGAAGGAGACCGTGGTCCTCCTCCGCGAGGCTCGGTCGATGATGCGCAACGACGTAGATGCCCGCGCTATCGCATGCCTTGATAAGGCGATAGAAGCGTTGGAAAGCGAAGATGGTACGGCTGAGGGAAGGGCAAGTAGCCGAAGGGCCGCCCTCTATTGGCTCGGCAAGGCGCTTCGCTGGATTCCGGCGCTGAAGATTCTCTTCGAGGACTTTATGTGATGGTGCAGCAGACCGCTATCTCTTTTCTTGTCCGTGCGGTGAATTCATGAACATCGGAAACGCCATACTCCAGTGCCGTCGTCGCCTTGGCCTGACGCAGACCGAGGTCGCGGAGAAGGCTGGCGTTTCGGTTTCGTACTTGTCCCTCTTGGAACGTGGCCACCGTCAAGACCCTAGCCTCTCGACCATCGAGGGTATCGCAGGTGCGATGCGCATCCCAGTGAACATCCTTCTGTTCATGGCTGCGGAGCCCCGCGAGCTTGGCGGTATGTCGCCCGAGTTGGTCGATACACTGACAGATGCCGCACGCCGGTTGATGAGCGACGCGCAGTGACCATGGTAGCGGACGAAATGCACGCGCAATACCTGCACGCCCCAATCGGCAGCATCAAAGCATTGGGTCGCGCTCTCCGCGTCGGGCCGGCCCGCCTTCGGGCCTTGGCCAATCGTGCTGAATCGCTTTACCGGGAAGTTCCCCAGACAAAAAAGGACGGGTCAATCAGACTTACCTATGATGCGCGGCCTCCCTTGAAGGCAGTCCAACATCGCATCAACACGAGGTTATTCAGCGCAGTACGCTATCCGGCATATTTGCATGGTGGCATTAGGGTCCCGGAATCGCCAAGGGACCCGCACTCCAACGCACGACCACATTCTCAGGCATATGCACTGGTCTTGGAGGACATCGCGGACTGCTTCCCTTCCATTCGCGCTATGGATATTCGGGACATGTGGCTTCGGCTCTTTCGGTTCCCGGAAGAGGTAGCAGACTGCCTTACATCGCTCACGACGCTCACCGGATTTTTGCCACAGGGTGCGAAGACAAGTACCTACATCGCGAATCTAGCCTTTTGGGACGTGGAGCCGCCGATCGTCCAGCGCCTCACTCGTATGGGTCTGCAATATACTCGGTATATCGACGACATCACGGTTTCGTCGTCTGAAGACCTTGGGCGAGACGAGAAGACATACGCCATCTCACAGATCTATGGGATGCTCGCCGCAAAGGGATGCAGACCGAAACGGTCAAAGCATGAGGTCAGGAAGCGTGGACAACGCCTCCAAGTAACTGGCTTGGTAATAAACGGAAAGTCGCCGGCCATTAGCAGCCCTGAGCGACGCCGGATTCGTGCAGCAGTATACGAACTTGAGGTTCTGGCTGACTCTGGCGCTCACGCGAGTGAACTTCGTGAGAAACTCGGAAGAGTAAGGGGTCGGGTGAACCGACTAGCTCGTACCGGACACTCAAGCGCGGAGAGCCTTCACAAGCGTATTGAACGCGTGATTATGCAACGTCCCGACCTAGTCTAGTCGGTTCGATGCCGCACCATTTCAGACTGCTGTGCCTAACAGTGTTACCACTTAAAGTGTTCGCAGTTTGAACGGCGTAACCCCAATCAGATATCACATTCCAACATCGCATTAGGTCGAATGACCACTCCTGGCCGGTTCTTGTCATATGCGCGGCGGACTGCCCCCATCCTGTTGTCTTCGTCATTCCATAAACGTTGGTCGGGAAGCGACGTCGGCTCTTCGCCAAACGTTGCGACAAGCGAAACACCGACCTTCTGAATGTCCTAGCCGTTACTTCAGAACGTACCGTTACTGAGCCCGTGTGCCGCCCCGTGGTTTCCGGGCGGCCCATTGTCACGTTGTAGCACAGCCGCTAGCGCGCGGTACCATAGGGTGCCGCACAGGCATTAGAACAAGCAGCCGGGGGATCCTCTTTGAACACCGAGAACCACTCGCGGACAGCCGCGTTTATCTGGTCCGTCGCCGATCTCCTTCGCGGGGATCTCAAGCAGTCCCAGTACGGGCGGGTGATTCTGCCGTTCACGCTGCTGCGCCGGCTGGAGTGCGTGCTGGAGCCGACCAAGGCCAAAGTGCTGGAGGCAGCCAAGGAGCATGCCAACAAGCCGGATGGCGTTCGCGAGCGATTGCTGCTGCGCGCCGCCGATCAGCCGTTCTTCAACGCGTCGCCGTTGACCCTGGGCACGCTGTCGGACACGCAGACGGCCGACGACCTCATGAGCTACGTGCAGTCCTTCAGCGGCGATGCCCGCGAGATCTTCGAGCACTTCAACTTCGAGGACTTCGTCCAGCAGTTGAACGCCAGCAACCTGCTCTACCAGGTGGTGCAACAGTTCGCGAGCATTGACCTCAGCCCCAGGCGCATCTCCAACTTCGGCATGGGCTCAATCTTCGAAGAGCTCATCCGCAAGTTCGCCGAGAGCTCCAACGAAACCGCCGGGGAGCACTTCACGCCCCGGGACGTGGTGCACCTGACCACCTCTCTGGTACTCACAGGCCAGGACGACAAGCTCAAGCCCCACAGCATTGTTACCGCTTACGACCCGACCGCGGGCACCGGCGGCTTCCTGTCCGAGAGCGACGAGTACATCCAGCAGGTCAGTGAGAACGTCACCGTCTCGCTCCACGGCCAGGAGCTCAATCCCGAGTCCTACGCCATCTGCAAGGCGGATATGCTCATCAAGGGCCAGCAGGTGGAGAACATCAAGCTCGGGAACACCCTCTCCGACGACCAGCTCGCTGGCGAGCATTTCGACTTCATGCTCGCCAATCCGCCGTTCGGCGTGGAGTGGAAGAAGGTCCAGAAGCAGGTCACCGACGAGCACAAGATCAAGGGCCATGACGGGCGCTTCGGCCCCGGCCTGCCGCGGGTCTCCGACGGCTCGCTGCTGTTTCTCATGCACCTGGTGAGCAAGATGCGCGACCCGCGGGAGGGCGGCTCGCGCATCGGCATCATCCTGAACGGCTCGCCGCTATTCACTGGTGGTGCGGGCAGCGGCGAGTCCGAGATCCGGCGCTTCCTGCTGGAGCGCGACCTGGTGGAGGCCATCGTGGCCCTGCCCACGGACATGTTCTACAACACCGGCATCGCTACCTACGTCTGGGTGCTGTCCAACGACAAGCCGACCCATCGTCGAGGCAAGGTCCAGCTCATCAACGCTACGGACCGCTACAGCAAGATGCGCAAGTCGCTGGGCTCCAAGCGGCAGTACATTGATGACGCCAACATTGACGACATCGTCCGCCTCTACGGTGCCTTCGAGGAAACCGAGGAGAGCAAGATCTTCCCGGTGGAGACGTTCGGCTACCGGCGCATCACCGTGGAGCGCCCCCTGCGGCTCAACTTCCAGGCCAGCGAGGCGCGCATCCGCCGCATCCTGGAGGAGAAGCCGATCCAGAAGCTCGATGAGACCACTCAGGTGAGCATCCTGGCCGCCTGCGAGGCCATGGACGGGCACACCCTCTACCGCGACCGCGAGGCGTTCACCCAGGCCCTCAAGCAGGCGCTCAAGGCGAAGAACGTCAAACTGGGCGCCCCGCAGCTCAAGGCCGTGCTCAATGCCCTGTCCGAGCGTGATCCGGAGGCGCCGCCCTGCACGGATAAGAAGAGCAACCCGGAGCCGGACACGAGCCTGCGCGACAACGAGAACGTCCCGCTCACCGAGTCCGTGTACGACTATTTCGAGCGCGAGGTGCGTCCCCACGTCCCGGACGCCTGGATCGACGAGGCCAAGCGCGACGAGCATGACGGCGAGGTGGGCATCGTCGGCTACGAGATCCCCTTCAACCGCCACTTCTACGTGTTCAGGCCGCCCCGGCCGCTGGAGGAGATCGACGCTGACCTCAAGCAGTGCACCGACCGGATCAAGCGGATGATCGAGGAACTTTCGGCGTGACCCGTGGGTCGTCGACCAGCGGCTTTGCACTCGCGGTTGGCGGGGTGTTTCCGTTGAGCACCGTAGGTCCAAGGTGTATACTTGTGCGTAACAAAACCCGCCAAGGCTATGCTCTTCGGAGTACCCTCAAACCGGCGGGTTACTCTTTTTCGGGGGGCTGAAATGGAGTTCGGCAAGCCCGCCACCACGATAGACCAACAAATCCAGATCCTCCGGGATCGCGGCATGCGCATCGATGACCCGGACCGCGCACGCCACTACCTGCAGCACATCAACTACTACCGGCTGACGGCCTACTGGCTGCCCTTCGAAGCAGACCACGATACCCATCGATTTCACCCCGGGACGCGGTTCGAGGCGGTGCTGAACCTCTACGTCTTTGACCGGGAGTTCCGCCTACTCCTGCTTGATGCCATCGAGCGTGTCGAAGTCTCGGTAAGAACGCAGTGGGCATACTACATGGCGCAACGATACGGCCCGCACGCCTACCTGGATGCCGCCCTCGCGACCAACGCGCGCTGGCACGCGCAGAACCTCGCGAGCCTGGAGCAGGAGCTTGCCCGGTCCGACGAGGTCTTCATTCAGCACTATCGAGAGACGTACTCCGAGCCGAAATCGCCACCCGTATGGTCCGTCTGCGAGATCATGTCGTTCGGGCTCCTGTCGCGCTGGCTGACTCAGTTGCGCAAGGGTGACCGGAGCCGGATCGCCGCCGTCTACAAACTGGACCAGCGCGTGCTCCAGGCGTTCATTCGCCACCTGACCTATGTGCGCAACCTGTGCGCCCACCACAGCCGCGTCTGGAACCGAAGCCTGACCGTGACCATGGAGCTGCCCAGGAAGAAACCGCCCGGGCTGGCGGAAAATTTCCACCAGCAAGAGCCGCGGAAGATCTACAACACCGTGACCATGCTGGCTTACCTGCTGGACCGCATCAGCCCGAACCACAGTTGGAAGCGGCGACTATTGGCGTTACTGGATGAACACGGGATCGATCCCGCACAGATGGGATTCCCGCGTGACTTCCGCGACCGGCCGCTTTGGCGCGACCCGCAGCTCCGGCGTGATAACTGAAATGAGCGCGATATGAGTTTTCCGAGCTATCCCGAGTACAAGGATTCTGGTGTGGAGTGGTTGGGTGCTGTGCCGTCGCATTGGCAGGTCCGCCGACTTCGATATACTGCGGTGCTTAATCCCTCGAAATCCGAAGTGCGGGGGCTTTCTCCCGATACTCCGGTAACTTTCCTGCCGATGGAGGCGGTAGGTGAGGACGGTTCTTTGGATACAAGCGGCCGACGGGCTTTGGGCGAGGTTATTGAGGGCTACACGTACGTCCGAGAAGGTGACGTTGCGTACGCGAAGATTACACCTTGCTTCGAGAATGGAAAGGCCGCGCTTGTTCGGGGAACGCACGCGGGCATCGCATTTGGCACCACAGAGCTTACCGTTCTGCGTCCTGAACCTGAGAAGTGCATTTCGGAGTATCTTTTCCGAGTGATCTCTGCCGAGCCGTTTCGGACATTGGGGGAAGCCTCAATGTATGGTGCCGGGGGGCAGAAACGTGTGCCAGACGACTTCGCTCGCGATTTCACCATTGGGTGGCCGCCCGTCTCCGAGCAACGGACTATCGCGACATTCCTAGATGTCGAGACTCGGGTGATCGTATACCAATTTTCGAAATAACTCGGGCCGATCCCGTTGCCATGCCTTGAGGGTCTGC
>NZ_JBNAZM010000009.1:0-138677 GCF_051195215.1 Arhodomonas sp. AD133
CCCGTGCAGGCGATGAAACACTGGTACGCTGACAGGCCCGATCTATTTCACAAAAAGCCACGGAATCGTCCGGGACCCGACAACTACGCTGGCCCTGACCTAGGGAAACAGGCGGAAGAGTTGTTCTCGTCAGCCGGAGAGTATGGTAAGTGCGTGCTGGTCTGTGGGGGGAACACCATTGCAGGCGAAGTGATTTCGCAAGCCCGCGATAAGGTGGTAACTGAGATTGGTGAGAGAGCAACTGGCCGGCTCGGACAAATGTGCAGGTTTGTGTCCAAAAAAGTACTTCCGGTAGTTGGTCCCGTATCTACACTTAATTCCGTGAGGAAAATGTCTGGATGCTTTGTCGATTGTCGCTAGGTTGGAGTCAAGGTGAAACATCGCAAGGAAAGTAAGGTAGAAAGAATTGTCTTCGCGGTGGGTGTGTGCGTCATCACCGTATTGATTGTTGCGTCTACCTTTTTGATTCATCTTGTTTTCAATTCTAGGGTTGAAAGTTTTGAGCTGGGGCAGGTTTTTGCGGAAGAGAACTTATGGGATACGACTAAGGGGTTGGTTGTTTCCGCGCTTCTGGTTGGCATCGTCTATCTAGTGAGAGGGCGGACGCCCGAATGGCGAGTGTCCTCTTTGCGGCTTAGCTATCAGTTACTTATTTTTGGGGTTGTTCTGTTAATGTTGGGGGGTGGTATTTTTGTGTCTGGAAGTTTTTATGGTCTGTCTTTCGGAGAAAAAAATTGGCTTGTAGCCGCGCCGGTTTTGGTTGTCGGAATCCTGTTAATTGGCATCGCGATATGGCGTAGACTGGTCGGTCAGTAGATGTCGAGACTCTGGTGATCGTATACCAGTTTTCGGAATAACTCGGGCCGATCCTGTTGCCGGGCCTTGAGGGTCTGCACCGGCGTGCGGTGATGCAGCACGCGCTGCGGAATATGGTGGTTGTAGAGCCGATTGTAGTCGCGCAGCGTCTGCTCGAGACCGGCGGCCGCATTGAAGCGGGTCGTGCGCAGAATGTCGGCGATGCGGCCGTTGAATCGCTCCACCAGGCCGTTGGTCTCGGGCTGCGAGGTCACCGAGGACACCAACCCCGGCTTCCAGCCCTTCGGCTTCGCCGGCGGGCTCTACGATCCGGACACCGACCTCGTGCGCTTCGGGGCGCGGGACTATGATCCGGAGATGGGGCGGTGGACCGCGAAGGATCCGATCTTGTTCCGGGGCGGCGATACGAACCTCTTCGGCTATGTGCTCATGGATCCGGTGAACGGCATTGATCCTTCTGGCTTGTTCGATTACGGATCTCTTCTAACCGACATGGGCAAGGGGATGACTGTTGGCTTCATCGGTGGGTTTTTGGCGGGTGCCTCGACAACTGCCGGCATGGGCGCTATCCCATCGGGCATATCCGCCGCTCTGGTTGGGGGAATGGCCACCGGGTTTAATAACATATCCGACCAGCTTAGCGATGCAGACGGCGATGGGATCCCCAATGGCGAAGATCCCTTTCCAAATTATGGAACTGATAGCTCCAATGACGGAGACGGCGATGGTGTCCCCGACCTCCTCGATGGTGACGACGGGAACTCGGGAGGGGATGAAGACGACCAAGGCGGCGGGAGCTGTCCACGCTGACGCGCCAATAGAGAAGTCTCAGCAGAGGAAGCAGATGTGACAGCCACGGACGCACTAAATTGGGGGTTGCGGGTTGGAGCGGGATGGGGTGTGGTCATGTCGCTCCTTGAGGGCGATTGTGATTATGCGGTTACTGGGCTTATCGCTTTCCCCGTCGGTGGCTATATATTGTGGCTACTATGGTGGCGACGGATTAAGCAGCGCAACGAGTAATGCCACTTCCGTCGCGCACTTCAAGGCTCGACAGGCGTTGACGCAGGCGGCTTGAGCCCTGACAGTCGTTGAATCAACCGTCTGCAAGGTGATTATCCACCATGAGCCTGGTCGAAGCGCGTGAGCCGTTCGCGCTGGACGTTCTCGATACCGGTTTGCCGGAGGCGGCTTACGAGCGTGTTGCGCCGACACCGGTGCAGGCGCCGGAGCTGTTGCGTCTGAATCGGCCGCTGGCCGCGGAGCTGGGGCTGGACGCCGGGGCGCTGGCGTCGCCGGCGGGGGTCGAGGTGCTCGCGGGTTCCCGGGTGCCCGAGGGGGTCTCGCCCCTCGCGATGGCCTACGCCGGCCACCAGTTCGGGAACTGGGTGCCGAGCCTCGGCGACGGCCGTGCGGTGCTGCTGGGCGAGGTGGTGGACCGTGCCGGGGTGCGCCGCGATCTCCAGCTCAAGGGCGCCGGCCGCACGCCGTTTTCGCGTATGGGCGACGGCCGTGCGGCGCTGGGGCCAGTGTTACGCGAGTACGTCGTCAGCGAGGGTATGGCCGGGCTGGGCATTCCGACCACCCGGGCATTGGCGATGGTAACCACCGGGGAGCGCGTGTTCCGTCAACGCGCGGAACCCGGTGCCGTGCTCACGCGGGTTTCGGCGAGTCACGTCCGCGTCGGCACGTTCGAGTATTTCGCCCGCCGCGGTGACCGTGAGACCGTGCGTGCGCTCGCCGATTACGTCATCCAGCGTCATTATCCGCATCTCGCCGAGGCGGGAGCGCCCTACCAGGCGCTATTCGAGGCCATTGCGGAGCGTACCGGTGAGCTCATCGCGCAGTGGATGCTGGTGGGCTTCATCCACGGCGTGATGAATACCGACAACATCGCCATCAGCGGCGAGACCATCGATTACGGTCCCTGCGCGTTCATGGACGGCTACCATCCCGACACCGTCTACAGCTCCATCGATCTGGGCGGGCGGTACGCGTACAACCAACAGCCGCCTATCGGCCAGTGGAATCTGGCTCGGCTCGCGGAGTGCCTGCTGCCGTTGTTCAGCGAGGACGAGGAACAGGCCATGGACATCGCGTACGCCGGGCTGGATGCCTACGCCAGGCGTTTCGATGAGGTTTATCAGCAGGGGCTGATTGCCAAGATCGGGCTCTCGGAACGCCGGGAGGGCGATGTCGACCTGGCTTCTGATCTGCTCGGCTGCATGGCAGAGCAGCGGGCGGATTTCACGCTGACGTTCCGGCGTCTGGCGGATGTCGCTGGCGGCCATGCCGAGGCGGATGAGCCGGTGCGGGCACTGTTCGGCGACGCGACGGCGTTCGACGGCTGGGTCGCTCGCTGGCGCGAGCGCCTGGCCGCGGAGACGCGTGACGATGGCGCCCGCCGCGCCGCCATGCGGGCGGTGAACCCCGCCTACATCCCGCGCAATCATCGCGTTCAGCAAGTGATCGATGCGGCGGAAGCGGGGGATATGGCGCCACTGGACGAGTTGCTCACCGTGGTCGCCCGGCCCTATGACGATCACGAGGCGTTGGCGGATTACGCGCGGCCGCCGGCGCCGGACGAGGTCGTTCGGCAGACGTTTTGCGGGACGTGAACGGGGAAATAGCCTCGCGCCTCGCAGAATCAAACGCGCCCTTTGTGGTCTTTCGTGTTCTTGGCGTTCAGTCCGCCTTCGATCGGGCCGCCGGCACGTGGTATGCCGACGACCCGGTCAGATGCTGCCTACTGCTGCGGGAGCTTGGAGGCGACGCCCTGGACGTAGTAATCCATACGCAGGAGCTCGTCGTCGGACAGGGCTTCGCCTTTGGCGGCTTTCTCGGTGCCGTCCTTGGCGACCACCGGGCCGGCGAACGGGTGTAGCTCGCCGCTGACGATGGCCTCGCGGGCTTTCTCGACCTTGCCGCGCACGCCTTCCGGCACTGCGTCGCTGAACGCGGCAATGTCCACCATGCCCGAGGCGATGCCCCCCCAGACGTTGCGGGAGCTCCACTCACCGTTGAGAACTTCCCGGGCGCGCTTGGTGTAGAAGTCGCCCCATTCGTGCACCACCGCCGTCAGATGGCTTTCGCCGCCGTACTTGGACATGTCCGAGTGGTAGGCGATGGCGAACTTGTCGCGCTCGGCGGCGGCCTGAACCACGGCGTGGGAATCGGTGTGGTGGGTAACCACATCGGCGCCCTGGTCCATGAGGGTCTCGGCGGCCTGGCGCGCCTTGGACGGGTCGTACCAGGCGTTGATCCAGATGACGTTCACCGCCACTTCCGGATTCACTGCCCGCGCACCGCGGGTGAAGGCGTTGATCGCACGAATTACCTCGGGGATCGGGAAAGCGGCGACGAAGCCGAGCTTGTTCGTTTCGGTCTTCGCGCCCGCGACCATGCCGGCGAGGTAGCGACCTTCGTAGAGCCGCGGCATGTAGGTGCCCACGTTGTCGGCGCGCTTGTAGCCGGTGGCGTGCTCGAACGCGGTGTCGGGGAAGCGTTTGGCCACCTTGATGGTGGGGTTCATGTAACCGAATGACGTGGTGAAGACCAGGTCGGCGCCCCCGCTGGCGAGCTGCTGGATCACGCGCTCGGCGTCCGCGCCCTCGGGGACGTTCTCCACGTACTGCGTCGTGACCTTGTCGCCGAGGGCTTCTTCCATGGCCTTGCGGCCCTGGTCGTGCTGATAGGTCCAGCCGGCGTCGCCGATGGGGCTGACGTAAACGAAGCCCACCTTGATGGAGTCCTCCGCGGCGAGGGCCGAGGCGGAGAACGCCGCCGCAGCAAGGCCCGCCGTGAGCGCCTTGGTTATTGTGCGTTTGAGCATCGGTTGCCTCCTTGAGGTCACAGTGGCCGCGGCGTGATGCCGCTCAGCCGGTGGCGAAGAAGGGTTTGGTCAGCGAAGCGGGACGGTTGAGCCGCAGCTTCGTCTGATCCCGCGAAAGCAGCACCAGGACCACGATGGTGGCCAGGTAGGGCAGGCTCGACAGCGCCTGGGAGGGAATGGGCACCCCGAGGCCCTGGAGCTCGAATCCCAGCCGGGTAATGCCGCCGAAGAGGTAGGCCCCCACGAGCACACGCCCCGGGCGCCAGGAGGCGAACACCACCAGTGCCACCGCGATCCAGCCGCGGCCGGCGACCAGGTTCTCCACCCACAGATGTGGTTCCACCAGTGACATGTAGGCACCGCCGAGCCCGGCGAGGGAGCCGCCGACGCAGACCGCGAGATAGCGGAGGGCGATTACCGGGTAGCCCATGGCATGGGCGGATTCCGGGGATTCGCCCACGGCCCGCATCACCAGACCTGCGCGGGTGTGGTAGGTGAACACGATGATCGCTACGCCGAGAGCGAGGCTCACGTATACCATGGGGTCCTGGCTGAAGACGATGGGCCCGACGATGGGCAGGTCCGAGAGTACCGGGATGTCGAGCTTGGCGAGTCCCTTGATGCCCTCGCCCTCGTACGGTCGGCCCATGAATGCCGACAGCCCCACGCCGAAGATGGTGAGCGCGAGCCCCGAGGCCACCTGATTGGCCCGGAAAGTCTGGGTGAGCACGGCGAACAGCGCCGCCATCACCGCCCCGGCGACCATGGAGGCGACGAAGCCGAGCACCTGGCTGTCGGACTCCACGAAGGCGATGAACCCGGTCACCGCACCCACGAGCATCATGCCCTCGGTACCCAGGTTGAGGACGCCGGTCTTCTCGGCGAGGAACTCGCCGAGCCCGGCGAGCACCAGGGGTGTGCCCATGACCAGCGTGGCCGCGAGCCAGGTGACGACGTTGAATCCTCCGATCTCGATCATGCCGCCTCCTCTGCGCTGCGGCCGGTGATGCGCACGCGGAAGTTCACGAACAGGTCCACCGCCAGAATGAAGAACAGCAGCATGCCCTGGAACACGCCGGTGACCGAGTCCGGTACCTGCAGGGCGATCTGCGCGGTCTCGCCACCCAGGTAGATCAGCGCCATCAAAAGCCCGGCGAAGAGGATGCCCACCGGGTGCAGTCGCCCGAGGTAGGCGACGATGATCGCGGCGAAGCCGTATTCCGGTGAAATGTCGGGCAGGAGCTGGCCGATGGGCCCGGCTACCTCGTTCACCCCGGCGAGGCCGGCGGCGCCACCGCCGATGAGCAGGCTCAGCCAGGTCATGCGCGCGGCGTTGATGCCGGCGTAGTGGGCGGCGGCGGGCGCGAGCCCGGCGGCGCGGATCTGGAAGCCCAGATGCAGACGCGTGAGCAGTAGGTAGAGCCCGGCCAGCGCGGCGAGGGCGATGAGGAAGGCGAAGTTGATACGCATGCCCTCCACCAGCGGCGACCAGGTAGCGGCCTCGTGGAACAGTCGCGACTCCGGAAAGCCGAAGCCCTCGGGATTGCGCAGCGGGCCGTTGACGAGGTAGACGAGCAGCAGCTCGGCGACGTAGACGAGCATCAGGCTCACCAGGATCTCGTTGGTGTTGAAGCGGGTGCGCAGAAACGCGGGAATGGCCGCCCAGGCCATGCCGCCTAGGGTGCCGGCGAGGATCATCAGCGGCAGCAGCCACCAGGCATCCACGCCGTGGAAGGCGAGTGCCACACCGCCACCACAGATGCCACCGAGAATGAGCTGACCCTCGGCGCCGATGTTCCAGACACCCGCGCGAAAGCCCACCGTGAGCCCGGCGGCGATGAGGATGAGCGGGGCGGCCTTGATGGTGAGCTCGCCGAGGCCGTACAGGCTCGCCACCGGCTGCACGAAGAATACGTAGAACGCGTTGACGGGCGCCTTGCCCAGGGCGGCGAAGACCACCAGGCCGAAGACGAGCGTCAGCACGCCCGCGATGAGCGGCGAGGCGTAAAGCATTGCCCTGGATGGCTCGGGGCGTTTCTCCAGTTTAAGCGCCATGGTCCGCCACCTCCTCTGCCGCGGGAATCTCACGCGGTACCTCGCCGGCTCCGGGGAACAGGCCGCCCATCCAGCGGCCGATTTCCTCGTAGGAGGTCTCGGCGACCGCGCGGGCGGGGGAGAGGTGGCCGTTGAAGATCACCGCGACCCGGTCGGAGATCTCGAAGAGCTCGTCGAGATCCTCCGAGAACACGATGGTGGCGCAGCCGGCGGTGCGCAGATCCACCAGCGCCTGATGGATGGCCGCGGCGGCGCCCACGTCCACGCCCCAGGTGGGCTGGCCGGCGATCAGCACCCGCGGTGACTGCAGGATCTCGCGACCGACGATGAACTTCTGCAGGTTGCCCCCGGAGAGGCTGCGCGCCTGCACGGACACGTTCGGGCAGCGCACGTCGAAGCGCTGGCGGATACGCTCCGCGAGCTCGCGCGCCCTGGCGTAGCGGATCATTCCGCGATGCACGAGCCCCTGGTGGGCACCGGTGAGCAGGGTGTTCTCCACCAGCGCCATCTCCGGCACCGAGCCGCGGCCCAGGCGCTCCTCGGGCACGAAGGCGAGGCCGAGGCGCCGGCGTTGGTCGGGCCCGAGGGTGCCCACGGGCTCACCGTCGATGGTGATCTGGCCGGCCGATGGCGCGGGCCACTCCCCGGAGAGCAGGCGCATGAGCTCTGCCTGGCCGTTGCCCGACACGCCGGCGATGCCCATGATCTCGCCGCCGTGAACGGCCAGGTTCATGTCCACCAGACTCACGCCGAAGGGGTCGCGGGTCGGGCGCGTGAGCCCCTCGAGCGCCAGTACCGGTTCCGGCGTCGGGGTGGCGGCGGGGCGTTCCGCCTGGGGAAGCTGGGTGCCGATCATCATCTCGGCGAGGCTCCTGGGCGTCTCCTCGCTCGGAGTGCAGTGCGCGGACACCCGCCCCTGGCGCAGCACCGTCGCCGATTCGCACAGGGCCTGGATCTCGCCGAGCTTGTGGCTGATGTAGAGGATGCTGATGCCCTCGTCGCGCAGCTGGCGCAGCGTCTCGAACAGCCGGTCGACCTCGCGTGGCGTGAGCACCGAGGTGGGCTCGTCCATGATCAGCAGGCCCGGGTGCTGAAGCAGGCAGCGCACGATCTCCACGCGCTGGCGCTCGCCCACGGAGAGGTTGAGCACGGTGCGCCGCGGGTCCAGCGGCAGCCCGTAGAGCTCGGAGACCTCCACGATTCGCGTGTCGAGTGCCCGCCGGTCGCCGGGCTCGTCGAGCCCGAGAGCGATGTTCTCGGCGATGGTCAGCGTCTCGAACAGGGAGAAGTGCTGAAAAACCATGCCGATGCCCAGGTGCCGCGCCTGGGCTGGCGAGGCGATGGTCACCGGATCGCCTTCCCAGTGGATGTTGCCGCTGTCGGGCTGGTGGACCCCGTAGATGCACTTCACCAGCGTACTCTTGCCGGCGCCATTCTCGCCGAGCAGGGCGTGGATCTCGCCCGGGGCGACCTGCAGGTCCACCCGGTCGTTGGCAAGAACGCCGGGAAAGCGCTTGCTTACGCCTTTGAGCTCCAGGCGCGGGATCGAATGCCGGACGCCGGCTTCAGCCGCCGTTTGCTCCATGATGATGCTCGCTCCCCTTTGCGTGCGGGTGGCCCGCTGTGCACCGAATCGATGCATCGGCGCACAGCATCGGCACGCGTTTGCAACCAGTGTGCCCGTTCACGTCCTGCCGTGCAGGTGCGTACTGAACGGGCCGATCAAATGAACGCAAAAAACGTTCCTGATTGTCGCCAAAGATGGTGGGCAGGGGGCATGGCACCGGCGGCCCGGGTGGCCGCCCACGGGGGCGCAGCAGTGCGGTGATCGTACATGGCTCTCCTCCGTCGTGGCCCGTTGCGCGGGCTCTTTGCGTCTGCGGCGGCTTTGCCGCCGTCTGGTGTTGTCGCACGGCGATCGGGATGCGATTGCACCCAGAAATTGCCTACAGACAAAGCTGTATCGGTATACAAGAAAAGTCAACAATTATTCGGAGACTGCGGGAGCTGCCCGCAACAGGCGGCAGGAACTGGCGACAACCAGCAACGCTGACTATAGGCTTTGTCGTCTCTCAGGGCACTAGCAGGTTGTTGAGCAACGCAATGGTTAGTCAATCACGCCATTGGCTTTAAGCACGTCTGAGATCCACTCCTGAAACACCCTGATCCGCGATGGCAGGTTCCGGCGTTTCGCATACAGAAACGATAGTTGCATCGCCGGAGGACGGAGCTGGGGCGCGATCTCGACCAGTTCGCCTGACGCCAGCAGGTCCTGCACGTCGAACTTCGGGATCTGGATCACGCCCAGGCCTGCGCGGGCGCTGGCGATATAGGCTTCCGCATTGTCCACGGTGATCAGGCTCTTGGTCGCCAGCGTTCTGGTCCTGGCCCCGTCGACATACTCCCATTCCGCCTCGGGATACGGACGACGCGCGGCGTAGTTCACGACGTAGTGGCCCGGAAGATCATCGAGCTCTTCCGGCACACCGTGTTCTGCGAGATAGCCCGGGCTGGCGCAGTTGATCAGCTCGACATCGCCGAGCTTGCGGCATATCAGCTCGGAATCGGTGAGTGCCCCCACTCGTATCACGCAATCGACGCCTTCGGAGATGATGTCGACGAGCCGGTCGGTCATGCTCAACTCCAACTCGATGCCCGGGTGTGCCTGCAGGAAGCCCGGCAACGCCGGAATGACAATGCGACGACCGATCCGGCTTGGCATATCGATCCGCAAACGACCCTGAACGGTGTCCGGGTCCGGGTGAAACATCTGCTCCGATGCCTCGACGGCGTCGACGATCTCCCGCGCCGCTTCGAGAAACTGCAACCCGTCATGGGTGGCCGTCACCTGTCGCGTGGTGCGCCGTAGGAGTTGAGTCTTCAGGCGGTCTTCGAGCGTCTGGATTTCGGTGGAGACGGTCGAACGGGGCAGATTCATCGCCTCGGCGGCCCGTGTGAAGTTGCCGCTCTCCATCACCTGAATGAAAACCTGCATCTGGCGAAACCTGTCCATCGCGCCCCACCTTGATTGTTCGTGAATATCGACAACTGCTGTCGATTCCGGCTGATTTATACATCAGATGCTACCGGTATAGCGTGTTCCGGACGACGCGGCGAATCGCTGTGTCCGTTCAGCAACGAAGGAGGCGAACATGTCCAGGAACAGCATCGAGGGGAAGGTCGTTCTGATCGCCGGCGGCGCGAAGAATCTTGGCGGGCTGCTCGCCCGCGACCTCGCGGGACACGGCGCCAAGGCGGTGGCGATCCACTACAACAGCGACAGCGCTCGCGAGGCGGCTGATGAAACCGCCACCGCCGTGCGCGAAGCCGGCGCCGAAGCGGCGACGTTTCAGGCGGACCTGACCACCGCCGCGGCCAACGAGAAGCTTTTCGCCGACGTGGTCGCGAAGCTCGGCCAACCGGATATCGCCGTCAACACGGTGGGCATGGTGCTCAAGAAGCCAATGGTCGACATCACGGAGGACGAATACGACCGGATGTCCGCCGTGAACGCCAAGTCCGCGTTCTTCTTCCTCAAGGAGTGCGGTCGCAACGTGGCCGATAACGGCAAGGTCTGCACGATCGTGACGTCGCTGTTGGGCGCGTACACCCCGTTCTACGCCACCTATGCCGGGCTCAAGGCGCCGGTCGAGCATTTCACTCGCGCCGCGTCCAAGGAGTTCGGCGAGCGTGGCATCTCCGTCACCGCGATCGGCCCCGGACCGATGGACACACCCTTCTTCTATCCGGCGGAAAGCGAGGAGGCCGTGCAATTCCACAAGACCGCCGCGGCGCTGTCGCCATTCTCCGGTAGTGGCCTGACCGAGATCGAGGATATCGTGCCCCACGTGCGCTTCATGGTCTCGGAAGGCTGGTGGATGACCGGCCAGACCATCCTGGTCAACGGCGGCTATACCACCAAGTGACACCCCGCCAGGCTGGCGGGCTGCGCGCGCCAGCCCGGACGTCCCCGAGCGCTTCGGCGAAACCGGCACGGGCAAGGGGGCTGGCTCGACCCCGAGCCTGTGCGGCCGGACTCGTTAATTCGTATGCACCGAGCCCCGAGGCCGCGCTGGCGGTGTTTATCACCTCCATCACCTATCACGCCGTGATGTGCGTCGTGCTGGCGCTCTACACCTTTCGCGCACCCACGGTCCTCACCGACGTGGTGCTCGCCGCGACTTCGCTGTATCTCGTGATCGGTTCCGGATTCGCGGCGATCCTGTCGCTCATCGAGTGGCTGGCTCCGGGGTCGTTCGTCGCCAGCTCCGGGGCCGAGATCACATGGCAGAAAATGGTCTACTACAGCTATGTCACGCTGACGACGCTGGGCTATGGCGATATCACGCCCGTCGGCTTCTACGCCCAGGCCTTCGCCTCCCTGGAGGACGTCGTGGGCGTGCTCTACACCGTGATCCTGCTCTCGCGGCTGGTCGGGCTTCATGCCAGCAAGTAGGAAGTTCCCTCTTTGCGCTGAGAACGCTCGCCCGTTGCCGCCAGTGTTTTGTTTCAGAATTTCGTTGCATTGCTGAGAGCCCGGCTCTCGCCAGGGCCAGGCACGGCGACGAGTCGTAGCAGGGCCTACGGCGAGGAGGCGCAACACCGCCCTGGCGAGGCTGGGGCGTTTCCTTCGGGCGCGCCATGACGCGCAGGAATGCAACGAAATTCTGATACAGGACACCAGTCGAGCACCGTATCCATCAGTATCCGCAGTTTGCGGATCGGGAGATCCGCCGGCACCCGCGGCTCTACGGAGCATATCCCCAGCGGCTGAATGTCCGGATTCCGCACCCATTTCACCGATCACTGGTGGTCCCACTAGCGGCGGGTGTGCATGAGCTTGCCGAATCCGCAGGAAGGCGGGCGCAGAGAAGCGAAAGACACCTGCGGGCGGGCAATGCCCGCCCCCGATAGCGGAGGCGGGCGGAGAGGGCCGGGCTATTCGCCCGTGCCGATGAGCGCGGAGACATCCATCTGGGGCACGGCGAAGCTCGTGTAGCTGTGCTCGGCGACGCCGTACCAGGCGTACTGGCTATCCCGGAACTCCTTCCACTGGCGATAGACCTTGGCCCAGGTTTCGTTCTCGCTGGCCAGGTCCTCGTACATCTCGAAGGCGTTCTTCTGGGCGGCTGCCATGATCTCGTCCGAGTAGGTGCGCAGCTTCACGCCCTTGTCCAGCAGGCGCTTGAGCGCCGCGGGGTTGCGCGTGTCGTAGCGCGAGATCATGAGCTGGTTGGATTCCGCGGCGGCGACCCTGAGCGCGTTCTGGTAGTCCTTGGGCAGCTTGTCGAACTCGTCCCGGTTGAAGTAGACGGAAAGCTGTGCGCTTGGCTCCCACCAGCTGGGGGCGTAGTAGTACTCGGCGGCCTGGTAGAAGCCGAGCTTCTCGTCGTCGTACGGGCCCACCCACTCCGTGGCATCGATGACGCCGCGTTCCAGCGCCGGGAAGATTTCCGCGGCCGCCAGCGTCTGCACGTTGACGCCGAGAGAGTCCATCACCTTGCCGCCGAAGCCGGGGATGCGCATTTTCAGGCCTTTCAGGGAGGCGAGGTCCGGCACTTCCCTGCGGAACCAGCCGCCCATCTGGCAGGTGGTGTTACCGGCCGGATAGGCGTAGATGTTGAAGTCCGAGAAGACCTCGTCGTTCATCAGCTCGATGCCGCCGGCCTGGTACATCCAGGCATTCTGCATACGCGCGGTGAAGCCGAAGGGGATCGTGGTGTCGATCGCGAGTGCCGGGTTCTTGCCCACGTAATAGTACGAGGCGGTGTGACCGGCCTGAACCGTCCCTGCCTGGACGGCGTCGAGAACCTGCAGGCCGCCGACGAGCTCGCCGCCGGCGTAGGGGCGGATGTCGAAGCGCCCGCCGGTGAGCTCCTTGACGCGTTCGGCGATGTGCTCGGCGCCACCGAAAATGGTGTCCAGGCTGGTGGGCCAGCTCGTGGCCATGCGCCAGCGCACCCGTGGCGACTGGGCGTGGACGTACGGGGCACCTACGCTGGCGGCACCGGCGACGGCGCCGAGGCCGGCGGTTTTGACGAAGTCACGACGCTTCATGTCTCTCTCCTCGTCGGGTTGTTGTGGTTACCCGGCCCCGCTTCCCCGCGGAGCCCAACCGGGTTCTTCAGTGATCAGGGTACCAACCAGTTCACCAACGGCGGATAGACGATCACCAGGGTCAGGCCGATGATCTGGATGGCGATGAAGGGGATTACCCCTCGGTAGATCTCATATGTGTGGATCGAGGCCGGCGTCACGCCGCGGAGGTAGAACAGCGAGAAACCGAACGGGGGCGTCAGGAACGAGGTCTGCAGGTTCATGGCGATGATCACGCCGAACCACACCAGGTCGATGTCGAGCACCTGTGCCGCCGGAACCAGCAGCGGCAGCACGATGAAAGCGATCTCGAAGAAGTCGATGAAAAAGCCCAGGCCGAAGACCACCAGGTTGGCGACGATGAGAAAGCCGATCTCGCCGCCGGGGAGGTTGGTGAGCATGTCCTCGATCCACAGATCGCCGTAGAAGCCCCGGAAGATCAGGCTGAAGGCGCGCGATCCCACGAGGATGAACATCACCATGGCGGTCAGCCGCGTGGTGGCGTCCATGGTGTCGGTCAGTGCCTTCAGGGTCAGGCGGCGGTTGGCCGCGGCCAGCACGGTTGCACCCAGGGCGCCGAAGGCGCCGGCCTCCGTCGGCGTGGCGATACCGGCGAAGATGGTCCCGAGCACCACGATGATCAGCAGCAGCGGCGGGATCATGACCAGTAGCACCCGCGCCAGCAGCGCGGGAAGGTTCGCCGGTCGGTCCTCCGGGGGCAGGGCCGGCGCCGCGCTTGGCTTGACCAGCGCCACGCCGCCGGCGTACAGGGCGTACATGGTCGCGAGCGCCACCCCGGGCAGCAGCGAGCCCCGGAAGAGATCCCCCACGGAGACGCCGATCTGGTCGGCGAGCACGATGAGGACCACGCTCGGCGGAATGACCTGGCCGAGGGTGCCCGAGGCGGCGATTACCCCGGTGGAGAGCACGCGCGAGTAGCCATAGCGCATCATTACCGGCAGCGAGATCAGCCCCATGGCAACCACGGTGGCGCCCACGACGCCGGTGGCTGCCGCGAGCAGCGTACCCACGACGACCACCGAAAGGGCCAGCCCGCCACGCATGGGGCCGAAGAGCTGGCCCATGGTCTTGAGCAGGTCCTCGGCGAGCCCGGAGCGCTCGAGCATGGTGCCCATGAAGATGAAATAAGGCACCGCCAGCAGCGTGTAATTCTCCATGATGGAGTACACGCCCTGGGGCAGGGCCGTGAGCAGGTTGAAGTCGAACGCGCCCACGGCAATGCCCACGGGCACGAACGCCAGCGCCGCGCCGGCGAGGGCGAAGGCGACGGGATAGCCGGAGAAGATGAAGACCAGCGCGGCGAGGAACATCAGCCCCGCATAGTGTTCCAGCATCATAGGTTGCGCACCCGCTCATCGTCGGCGTTCGGGGTGTCGTCCTGGAGCCGCTCGCGGTCGCCGGTGAGCACGGCGGCCGCCTTGATCGCCTGGGAGATGCCCTGCAGGCCCAGCAGTACGAACGCCACCGGGACCACCGTCTTGATGGGGTAGCGCGGCAGGCCGCCCGGGTTGCCGGACATCTCCAGTGTCTGCCAGGAGAACGACACCCACTTGATCGACAGCCACGTGAGCAGCACGCAGAAGGGCAGCAGGAAGAGCAGCGTGCCGGCCAGGTCCACGATGGCTCGGCCACGCTCGCCGAGCTGGCCGTAGACCACGTCCACGCGGACGTGGCCGTTGCTGTTGAGTGTGTACGACGCCCCCAGCAGGAAGAGGATACCGAAGAGATACCACTGTGCCTCGAGGTAGGCGTTGGAGGCGAGGTTTTCGCCGATGTAGGCGCCGAGGTAGCGTACGGTGGCGTTATACACGCCGATGAGAATCATCAGCAGGCCGAGCCAGTACACCAGGCGGCCGACCCAGCGGTTGAGCCCGTCGATGTAGCGGGCGATTGTCAGCAAGCCCTGCATGGCCGCTCCCCTTGCCTGTGGACGGCATCGGTTGGATTCCGCCCCCATGGTGTTATCGGCGCCCGCAGGGACTGCCGGTTGCCGGCGAGTTACGGCGCGCCATTGTTATTCGGCCGGCTACGGCACGGTTGACGCCGCCAGCGCCGGTCTCCAGGCCGATCGGTCCTGTGGTCGGACCAATGCCCGCGAACGCTAGCGGGCGCGCGCGCGGGCGTCAAGGCCAAGACGCGGTGCGGGAAGCGGCGGCGGTTACCAGCGCAGCAGCTCCCACTGATGGATGTCGGGGGCGTCCAGATTGTCCGGGTAGCGGCTCTCGAAGCTGCCGTCACCGTTGGCGTCGTAGAGGAAGTAGGGCGGCCCCCAGCCCGGATCGATGCGCACTGCGTAGACCTGGCCGGCAACGCTGTACTCGCGGATCTCCGCCCAGGGCCGGCTGACGATGGTGACGCTCGGCTCGATGGGCTCGCCGAGGGTAAGCTCGTCGGGGGGCGGCGGCGGGACCACGTTGACATCGGCGTCGCCGTCCTCCGCCGCGGATGCGGTGACGCAGACGGTGAGGACGGCGGCCAGAGCGAACGCTCGTATGCGCATCATAGGTCCACGAGAATGTCGGCCTCGGCCTGGGAGGGTTCGAAGCCGCGGCGCTCGTAGTGATCGAAGATGGCGTCGACCACTGCCTGGGGCTCGTCGATGACCTGGAAGAGGTCCATGTCCTCGGCGTTGATGGTGCCCTCTGCCACCAGGCTGTCCCGGAACCAGTCAATGAGACCCTGCCAGTACCCGGCACCCACCAGGATGATGGGTATGCGCCGGGTCTTGCCGGTCTGTACCAGCGTGAGGATCTCCGCGAGCTCGTCGAGCGTTCCGAAGCCGCCCGGCAGTACCACGTACGCCGAGGCGTACTTCACGAACATCACCTTGCGCGAGAAGAAGTGGCGGAAGTTGAGCGCGATGTCCTGATAAGGGTTGCCGGACTGCTCGTGGGGGAGCTGAATGTTGAGCCCGATGCTCGGCGACTTGCCCGCGAACGCCCCCTTGTTGGCGGCTTCCATGATGCCCGGGCCACCGCCGCTGACCACTGAGAAACCGGCGTCCGAGAGGGCGTGGGCGATCTCTTCGGCGAGCTTGTACCAGGCATGGTCGGGCGGTGTTCGCGCCGAGCCGAACATGCTCACCGACGGTTTGATGCGGGCCAGGCGTTCGAACCCCTCCACGAACTCCGCCATGATCTGGAAGATCTTCCATGACTCCCGGGTCATCACCGAGTCGTTGAGCGGCGGGCGCTCCCGCTCGTCGAACTTGCCGCGACGCTGCTCGGTCAAGGCGCTCCCTCCCTTACCTTGTGCTGGGATTCCACTGTAACGCCGGGGTCGGTCTTGTACCATATGCACGCTTCGCCGACGGATTCCCGGACGGCCTGCGCGCAGGCGCCCGCACCGACACCCGACGTACACCGAGACAGCCACGGGCACCCAGCCATGAGCGAGAACAACCCCCTGATCCTGGTCGACGGCTCCTCCTATCTCTACCGTGCCTACCACGCTCTCCCGCCGCTGTCGACGAGCGCCGGCGAGCCAACCGGTGCGATCTACGGTGTGGTCAACATGCTGCGCAAGCTGCTGGAGGACTATCCCGGCAGCTCCATCGGCGTGGTTTTCGATGCCCCCGGCCGCACCTTCCGCGATGACCTGTTCGATGAATACAAGGCCAATCGTCCGCCCATGCCGGATGACCTTCGCAGCCAGCGCGGACCGCTCACCGAGATCGTCGAGGCCATGGGGCTGCCACTCATCGAGGTCGCGGGGGTGGAGGCCGACGACGTCATCGGTACGCTCGCGGTACAGGCCCATGCGGCGAGCCGCGAGCTGGTGGTCTCCACCGGCGACAAGGACATGGCGCAGCTCGTCAACGACCGGGTGACCTTGCTCAACACGATGTCCGGCACGGTGCTGGACGTGGAGGGCGTGCGCGAGAAGTTCGGCGTGGAGCCCGGCCAGATCGTCGACTACCTGGCGCTCGTGGGGGACACCTCGGACAACATCCCCGGTGTGCCCGGGGTGGGGCCGAAAACCGCGGTGGCGCTGCTCGGCCACTTCGGCGACCTGGAGGCGATGTACGCGCGTCTCGACGAGGTCGCGGAGGTCAAGGTGCGCGGCGCGAAGAGTCTGGGCAAGAAGCTCGAGTCGAACCGGGAGCAGGCGTTCCTGTCGCGGGACCTGGCCACCATTCGCTGTGACCTGGCGCTGGATGTCCGCCCTGACGGTATTCAGCGCGGTGAGCCCGATGTCGATCGGCTCGCACAGTTATACCGTCGCTACGAGTTCGGCCGATGGTTGGCAGAGCTTCAGGCGGACGATCCGGACGCTGGCAAGGCGGAGACCGAGCAGGTCGACGCGGCCTACGAGAGTGTGCGCGACGAGGCGGCGCTGACGCGCTGGATCGAGCGCCTGCAGGCGGCGCAGTGCTTCGCCTTCGATCTCGAGACCGACAGCCTTGAATACATGAACGCCAATATCGTGGGGCTGTCCTTCGCCGTGACCGTCGGCGAGGCGGCCTATGTGCCCGTGGCCCACACTGGCGAGGGGGCGGACGGGCAGCTCGACCGCGAAACTGTACTCGAACGCCTGCGCCCGCTGCTCGAGGACGACGCCCAGGCCAAGGTGGGGCAAAACCTCAAGTACGACATGTCGGTGCTCGCGCGTTACGGCATCACCCTGGCAGGGGTACGCTTCGACACCATGCTGGAGTCCTACTGTCTCGACTCCACCGCCACTCGCCACGACATGGACTCCCTCGCCCAGAAGTACCTCGGGCACAAGACCATCAAGTTCGAGGATGTGGCGGGCAAAGGTGCCAAGCAGCTCACTTTCGATCAGGTGGCGGTGGACACGGCCACGGAGTATGCCGCCGAGGACGCCGACATCACCTTGCGGCTGCACGAGACGCTGTGGCCACAGCTCGAGGCCCTGGCCGGGCCGGCGACGGTATTCCGGGACATCGAGATGCCGCTGCTGCCGGTGCTTTCGCGCATGGAGCGCACCGGCGTTCGGGTGGACCGCGATCTGCTCGCCCGTCAGAGCGGGGAGCTGGCCGAGCAGATGGATGCTATCGAGGCGCAGGCCTATTCTGCTGCCGACGGCGAGTTCAACCTGAGCTCTCCCAAGCAGATCCAGGAGATTCTTTTCGAGCGTCAGGGCCTGCCGGTGCTACAGAAGACGCCCAAGGGCCAGCCGTCGACGGCCGAGTCGGTGCTCGAGGAGCTCGCCGCCCGTGGCCATGAGCTACCGCGGCTGATTCTCGAACACCGTGGGCTCGCCAAGCTCAAGTCCACTTATACGGACAAGCTGCCGAAGCTCATCCACCCGCAAACCGGGCGCGTACATACTTCCTACCATCAGGCGGTGGCGGCCACGGGGCGGCTGTCGTCATCCGATCCCAACCTGCAGAATATCCCGGTGCGCAGCCCGGAAGGACGGCGCATCCGCCGTGCTTTCATCCCCCGCGAGGGCTGCCGGCTGATGGCGGCGGACTACTCGCAGGTCGAGCTGCGCATCATGGCGCACCTCTCCGGCGACGAGGGGCTGACCCGCGCCTTCGCCGCCGGCGAGGACATTCATCGCGCCACCGCCGCGGAAGTCTTCGGCAGCGCGCCGGAGAGTGTCACCGGTGAGCAGCGGCGCGCCGCCAAGGCCATCAACTTCGGCCTGATCTACGGCATGTCCGCCTATGGTCTCGCCCGCCAGCTCGGTATCGAACGCGGTGATGCCCAGGCGTACGTGGACCGCTATTTCGAGCGCTACCCCGGCGTGCACGAATTCATGGAACGCACCCGGCGCGAGGCGCGTGAGCGCGGCTACGTCGAGACCGTTTTCGGCCGCCGGCTGTACCTGCCCGAGATAAGCAGTCGCAACGCCCAGCGCCGCCAGTATGCGGAACGCACTGCCATCAACGCGCCCATGCAGGGTACCGCGGCGGACATCATCAAGCGGGCGATGATCCGTGTCGACGACTGGCTCGCGCGTGAGCACGACGACGTGTTCATGGTCATGCAGGTACACGATGAGCTGGTCTTCGAGGTTCCGGAGTCCGATGTGGAAACGATTGCCGAACGCGTCGCGGACTACATGCAGGCCGCGGCGGAGCTCGAGGTGCCGCTCGAGGTGGAAGTAGGTGTCGGCGAGAACTGGGAAGCCGCGCACTGAGCGTGCGAATCGCGGCGGTTTGTGGCGCGGTTCACAGGCGTTTTGAGGGGTGCCCGACGAGTGGTTGCGAATTCGTCGACGCCGGGACTGGAACCTTTTGCCATTTATGCTGTCATTATAGTTAGCGCCAGTGCCCGGCGCGGCCCGCTAGTCCCTCCTCTACAGGAAAGCGGGCCAACTCGACCCGGCCCTGCCCCCAAGGTCGGGTCGCTTGCCCCGGGGCGCCACCCCCCATGGCTCCCGGGGTTTTTTCTGTCCGCGGCCAGCGGCCGCGAGTTCAAAGTGTGAAGTTCAAAGCACAACGATGCCGATCGTGGTGGCGGTTGCCACTTTGAACTTTACACTTGCCGCTTTTCACTCAACTCCCAGCCACTCATCCAGCCGGGTAGGTCGGCTGCTCTTGGCAGCCGACTCTCCCCGCACGGGCTCCGCCCTCCGCGCCCCGCAGCCGACACTCCGGTGCCGGCATGTCGGCCAGCGCTTCGCGCTCGTCGCTCATGTAGCGCTTGCTACACCACGCTCCTCGCGCCTTGCGAGAACGCCCGACAGCCTCGCTGACACGTGGCATTACCTATGATCGGATTAGTAGCTTTCCGCTTGCTGCTTTTCGCTTTCCTCCAGCCACTCATCGAGCTGTCGGTGCAGCGCTTCGATGCCGTCGCCCTTGGCGGCGGAGAACAGCTGCGCGCTGGTCTGGGGGAAGTCGCGGTCGAGCTCGGAGCGCACGCGTTGCAGGGTGCTCATGCCGGGGCCGCGCTTGAGTTTGTCCGCCTTGGTCAGAAGCACGTGGGCGGGCAGGCCCGCCTGCACGCACCATTCGAGCATCTGCCGGTCGAAGTCGGTGAGCGGATGGCGCACGTCCATGATGATGACCAGTCCGCGCAGGCTCTCGCGGGCGGCGAGGTACTCGGGCAGCGCCCGCTGCCAGTGCGCGCGCATCTTCGCCGGCACCTTGGCGTAGCCATAGCCCGGCAGGTCGATGAGCCGGCGGCTCTCGTCCAGGGGAAAGACGTTGATCGCCTGGGTGCGGCCTGGTGTCTTGCTCGTGCGCGCCAGCGATTTCTGTCCGGTGAGGGCGTTGATCGCGCTCGATTTACCGGAGTTGGAGCGACCGGCGAAGGCGACTTCCGAGCCGGTATCCGGCGGCAGATGGCTAACGTCGGGCGCGCTCAGCAGGAAACGGGCCTTGTGGTAGAGCGGATTCATGTCGGTCGGCGCGGTGGTTAGGGTAGCCGGGAATTCTCCCAGATGGCGCGCCGGGAGGGCTAGTGCCCTGGAACACGAATTCGTTGTATTTCGGCGCGTCATGGCGCCGCTGTCGCAAGGCGGCAGCACCATGACGCGTCCGAAGGGAGAGCCCCGGTCTTGTCACGGCGGTGTTGCGCCTCCTCGCCGTAGCGCCGAGGGCGTGCATCCGTAACGCTTGCGGAACGACTGGGCGAAGTGGCTGGCGCTACTGAACCCGAACATGAAGGCGATGTCGGTAATGCTGAATCGATCCCTTCGGAGCTCCAACCTGGCTTGTTCCAGACGATACTCGCGGAGCCAGTCGAAGACCGTCTGCCCGTACAGGTGCCGAAAGCATCGGTTCAGCCGTGTATGGCTCATGCCCACATCGGCGGCGAGTGCCTCCAGCGACGGGGGCGTGACGAGGTCGCTGGCGAGCCGTTCGATCACGCAATGGACTTTTCTCCGGTCGCACTCGGACAGGCGTTGATGCTCGCGGTTGTCCCCCCGGGCGATCGGAGTAATCCAGCGGCCGAGCAGTTCCAGGCAGTGGCCTTCCGCCAAAAGCCTGTCCGCGGGCGAGTCCAGCGGGTTGTTCACCAGCCGCGAGATCCAGATTTGCGTCAATTCCCGGCGCCCCACTCGGACGGTGGTAAGTGCGGGGATGTCGTGTCCGCCGACAGCGGCTCCGAATGCCTGCCGGATTCGCCCGCTGGCATACTTGATCACCGCCATTTCGCTGTGCTCGCCAGCCGGCGTGCGCCGGATGAGGTGTGCGTCCGCCGTTTGCATGACCCATACGTCACCGGGCTCGACACGGTGGCGCACGGTGCTGTCCGCGAACGTGAATTCCGTGCGCCCGCGCAAGCCGAATACCAGCAGCGTCATGGGCTCGGGATATCGAATGGACGAATGGTAGGGGTGCCGGAACCAGCAGTTGCTTCGCGTGATGGAGATATCCGAGCAGATACGGCCGGTGACGAACTGTGTTTCCCCCTCCACGGCCGGCAGGCTTCGGCGGTGCCACCTGCCGATGGGCAGCGGCCGATAGGTGCTGAAATGCTCATCCAGGAGCAGGACGTTTCGCCGGTGACTGGTGGCGGCTGCGCGATTATCCATGCGCGTTCCTTGTTACAAATGAGAGTCATTTGCACAAAAAGATGCTAATGGTACCGCTTCTGCCGGTCAACAGCCGCCAGCGTTCCGTGGTTGGACCCCGGGCCGTTGCAAGCATGGTTACCTGCCCTGAAACCGCGATGTGTCAACAGGCTCTGGATGTGATGTTTTGAACTGCCCTCCTCAATGTGGCGCTGTGTCAGAGGGTTACGCCGTCCGCAACATGCCCCACGGAACGTTGGGGACGGGCAGGTCGAAACATCATCTCTAGCAGGCCGCTTCGGGTGTGATGTCTTGCGCTTGTTGCGCCGCCGCGGCGATTGCGTGGCGGCTCGCCATCGCGAGTGCCAGCACGCCCAGCATTGCCACGGTAAGGGCGAGCAGCATGCCGGGATAGCCGAAGCGGTCGAGGAGCATACCCGCCAACATCGGCACTGCCAGCCGACTCAGGGTGAACAGGCTCGCCTGGATGCCATAGTCCGCGGCTTGGAACCGCGGCCGCGTGAAGTACATCATCAGGCCGAAGGCCATTGCCGAGGTGGTGCCGGTCGCTGCCGCAACCAGTGCCGCGGCAGCCACGAGTGCCGTCGTTCCCGCGTCCACCCACGTTAGGGCGGTGAGCATGGCCAGGGCGGCGAGACCGAGACCGGCGAATGCCGGGGCCGCGCGGGTCACCCCCAACATCCGGGTCAAGCGTCCGCCACCCAGACTAGCGGCGGCGCCGACGGCACCGCCGCCGACACCGGCGATCCAGGCTACCGGGGTCACGCCGAGACCATGGTCGAGCAGCAGGGGCTTGAGATACAGCCAGGCCGCGCCGAGGAACGGGAAGCAGAAGACCAGCAGACACGTCCAGGGCCCTGCCGCAGTCTGACCGAAATAGCCGCGCAGTACCCGCGTAGCGCCGGCCGCCGGCCGGAACGGACCCGCCGATACCGGCTCACGAACCATGGCAAGCGACGCCGCGCCCGCGGCGAGGAAGGCCGCCATCAGGACAAAAGGCGCATGCCAGCCCCATTGGGCATGAAAGACCAGCATGACGCCGCCGCCGGCGATGGCGCCCAGGAACAGAACCGCCGAACGGATGCTTCCGGCGCGCAGGCGTTGCGATGCCGGAAGCGTTCTGATCGCCAGGGCGTTCAGTGGGATGTCTGCCCAGATTGCCAGCAGGCTCGCACCCAGCGCGAGCGCAAATAGCGTCCAGTGGCTGTCGAGCATCTCACGCGAGCCGATTATCATGAGTAGCAGGGCGAGAATCAGGCAGAGAACGATGGTCCACGCCTTGTAACCGGCGCCCTTGAATCTGAAACGTTCCACCGGCACCGCCAGCAGGAACTTGAACACGGCCGGCAGCCCGACGAGCTGGAAGATCCCGATCTCCGTGCCGGACCAGCCCTGCTGGCGCATGACGAGCGGCAACCCGAGCAGGAGATAGATGCTCGGCGTGGCCAGAGCGAAGTTGAGCCATCCGAAGACCGCGTGGTGTAGGCCGTATCCTTGGCGAGTCGTCATTCCGGCCCCGCCTTGGCGATCAGCACCTGGATGGGCGTCATGGGAAAACTGCTGACCTCGAACCCCCGGACGTGGGCGAACCCGGCCTCCTGCATGGCCGATGCAAGCTCCCCTTCGCGGGTGACATGGCAGCCGCGCATCAGCAGCGGCAGGTAGTACGGAAGCACGCGTGCCGCCGCGACGGCCGACTCCGGGATCTCCGCATGGGCGCTGACGAGTACGCCACCGGTGCGCAGGGCCCGGCGAATCTTCTCCAGCATTCCCCGGATATCCGGGACGAAATGCAACACCGACGAGCACCAGACGAAGTCGTAGCCATCGCCGATGCCGTCGGCGATGAGGTCGCCGCCGCGGACGGACAGGCGGGCGGTCAGGCGCGCGTGCTCGATGTTGTCACGTGCGACGGTCACGGGTTCGGGCAGATCGTAGATCACCCCGTGCAGTGCCGGGTTCGCCCGCGCCAGCTCGATGGCCACCAGGCCCGGGCCTCCGCCCAGGTCGAGAAAGCGTTGCGCGTCCCGGAGCTCGCCGGCACGCTCCAATACCGACACCGCTGCCCGGGCGGTCACGGCATATTGTTCCTGGCCGATTTGCGCTTGCGCCGCGGCCGCCCATGCCGATGCGTTTGCCGTTGCCGGCGCATCGCCCGTTCCCGTGGGCTCGCGGTGCAGGTGATCGCCAAGATGCTGCCCGAATCGCCGCAGCGACGACAGGCGAAATGCCCAGGCCCCGGCGCAGTATTCGGGGGCGTCTTTGACCAGGTAGCGGCGGGCGACGTCGGCGCTGCGGTACATCCAGGGGGTTGCGGCTCCGCGGCTGGTGCGCACGCGGGTCACCAGCTCCATGCTCCAGAGCAGCTCGAGCAGGTGCCCGGTGTTGGCCGGGTCCAGGTCGAGCCGTTGCGCCACCGCAGCGGCGCTAGCCGGTTGGGTGAGAGCCGTGAACAGATCCAGCTCCAACGCCGTTCGCAGGGCGTCAGCCTTGACCGAGCACAGCGCCAGATCCCAGTAGCGCTGCAGCGGGTGAGAGCTCTTGTAGTCCATGGCACCTCTGTCAGAAGTCATAGGTCACACGCAGCCCGACCTCGCGCGGCGGGCTGTAGATGGTCGCCATGCCGTTGAGGTACCCGACCGCGTCATATTCCCGGTCGGTGGCATTGCGGACGTAGGCGGTAAGGTCGAAGCGGTCGCCGACGTAGCCGCCGGCGAGATCGAGCAGGAGGTAGCCGTCGCGGTGGTTGTCGTTGGCCACGTCCAGGTAGGTCTCGCTCGCTCCGCTCAGCGTGGCGCGTGCGTACCACCCTCGCGGCGCGTCATAGCGGATGCCGAGGTGGCCGGTCAGGGTCGGGGCGAACGGATTGCGGTTGCCGGTGAAATCGTCGTCGCCGACGCGGAAGTGACGGAACCGCGTGCGATTGGCGCTGAGCGCCGTGCGGATCCGCCAACCGGCGCCGGCCAGGTAGTCAGCCTCGATCTCCGCCCCGGTGGAACGTGCCGAGGCGGCGTTGGTGATGAACACCTGCCCCGGCGCCGCCATCTGCTGCACCTGCATGTCCCGGACGTCCATGGTGTAGGCGGCGGCGGCATACCGCAGTCGGCCGTCCATCGCACGGCCACGCACGCCGAGCTCGTATGAGCGCACGGTTTCCGGGTCGTAGCCCGCGAACTCGGCGGCGGGTGCGAAGGCATTGAAGCCACCGGCCCGGTATCCTTTGGAAACGCTTACGTAGGCCCGGGCCTCGGTGCTCAGGGCATATTGCAGCGCGACCTTCGGCGAGAAGCGTGTCCAGTCCGCACTGCGGTCGTCGTCACCGGTGGGGGTGAGGGTGACTTCATTGCGCTCCAGGCGGGCGCCGGTTGCCAGCGTCCAGCGGCCCGTGACGGGAATGCTCCAGTGGCTGAACAGCGCCGCGGCGCTTGTGTCGACGTCGGCATCGGTGATGGTGCGGCCCATGGGGAGTTTCTGCACGAAGTGCAGATCGTTGCGTTGGCGGTCGCCGTACACGCCGGCCACACCTCGCGTGCTGCCGAGCGATCCCTCCAGGCGGAGCTCCTGGGAGAGGTTACGCAGGCGATAATCGCGCGCGATGTGTGTGCGGTTTCCGGGCATGAAGTCCGTGTCCTGCTGAACCCGGTCATGGAATGCGTTGCGCGCGGTGATCGAGCGCAGCCGCCAGCGCTCGCTCAACCGGCTGGCGATGTCCAGGGAGACGGTCTCGCCGGAAGACCGGTTCCAGCTCGGGGTTCCGGAGCGTACCGTCAGCCTCGGGGTATCCACCGCGCCCCAGCGCGATCCGCCGTCATCGAACGACTGGTGGGCATAGCGTGCGGTCACCTCGGTACGCCGCGTCGGCGTCCAGCGCAGGGCCAGCCGGCCATGACGGCGCTCGCGGTCGTCCTCGGTAGCACTCCGGTAGTCGTTGTCTATGAAGCCGTCCTGTTTCAGCCATGCGCCGGACGCGCTCGCGTAGAGGGTGTCGCCAACGATGGGCCCGTCGAGGAAAAAACGCAGCGACCGGCGCTTGCGGGAGCCCGCTTCGGCCGACACCGTGGCATTCGGCAGCTCGTCCGGCTGACGCGTGTGGATGCTCACCACCCCGGCTTCCGCGTTACGCCCGTACAGCGTGGACTGCGGACCCCGGAGCACTTCGACCCGTTCCACGCCCACCAGCGAGTCCGCGAAACCCTGGCCCATCAGGGTGGGGACGCCATCCACCAGCAACAGGGTGGAGGCAGAGAAGGCCATCGGGTCCGCGGAGAGCCCCCGCATGACGGGCGGGTTGAGTCCGGACTGGCCGCTCGGCTGGAAACCGAATCCCGGCACGCGCCGGGAAAGCGTCGAGAGATCGTCCACGCCATCGGCTTCCAGCTCGTAGCCATCGAGCACCGAGACGCTGGCGGGGACGTCTTCCAGCCGCTGCGGCTGCTTGTGGGCATCTACGGAGATTGCGGGCAGCTCTGTCTCGGCCATGGCGGGTGCGCCGGAGTTGGCGAGCAGCAGAAGGACGAGCCAGAGGCCACGGGGCTGGCTGCCGGTTGCGCCATTGCGGCTGTGTCGGTCTGATAGTGGTATTCGCGATTTTACGGCGCAAATACTATTGAGTATTAATTTTGCCATTATGACGTTCTGTAGGTCTCCGTACTCATCCGGGTTACCGCATGGCATGCCGCTTCGGTGTGTCTGTTTGGGCAGATGTCGACGCCGTTATCCCCGATCGGGGGCGATACCGGTCGCTCAGCAATCGTCGGGAGCGATGTGCCCGGCCAGAACGGCCAGTGTCGCCATGAGCAGGAAGCTGCCCCATGGCGACTCGACCGTCTCCAGAGTCTGCGGCTCCGTGCGATAACGACACCCTTGAAAGACGCCCCGGGTTTCGGGGGCGGTGGCGTTGCGGCACCCGGTGAAGAACGGGCTGTGAATGACACTGGCTATCTGTTTCTGGGCACGGTCGTGCCACCGGTCACTGTCCGGGGTGAGCTTGGCGACCAAGAGCATGGCGAGTGCGGCGATCACCGCCGCCGATGGATCGGGGGGCGCCGAGGGGGTATCCAGCCTGTCCGGCGGCAGTGCCGTCGGCCGCGACGCTGCCCAGAACCCGCCGATCCAGGAACCGCCCCGTGACGGAACCCAGCGGGTGCCGCCACCCCGTGCATATAGCGGAAAGGCGTTGCCGCACGCTTCATCGACGACATCCAGCCGACGGGCGAGCGCCCCGAGGGCATCGATGAGCTCGGGATTCGTCAGCCGCTGGCTGTTGCCGGGCCGGTAGCAGCTCGTCATTCGCGGCCCCTCGATGGCGCCATTGCCAGCCGTGCGTCGTGTCCGCGACGGGCCGCTTGCAACGCCAGTGCCAGGGCACAGCCGAACAGCAACACGCCGATCAGGGCGATCCAGGCCGCCGTGTATCCGCCCGGTGATGCCACGATTGCACCGTAGCCGGGTGGCCCGACCGCGAGTCCCGCGAAGAATGCCGCGGACACCAACCCGGATGTGGTGGCGACCGAGCCGAAGGAGGAGGTATCGCGAACCAGCATGCCCATGGCAATCGCGTTGGTTGCTACCGCGGTGAATCCAAGCCCTACGGCGCCGGTCCATAGTCGCCAATGGCTGGCGGGGCCTGCGAACAACGTCACCACGATGGCGAACGCCGCGAGCACGATCAGCGTGGCTAGCAGCGGCGACTCGTCACGTAGTCGCGCGCTCAAAGGTGTCAGCAGAATGCGCGAGAGGATGCCGGTCGCACCGAACACGGCCACCATCGATCCGGCCTGGGCGGGCGGCATGCCCTGATGTGTCGCAAACGAGGGCAGGAATGTCACGAATCCCGATAGCGCCACACCGACGCTGAACTGCACTGCAATTAGCAGACCCAGAAGCCGGTTCGGGCGTGCGAGACGGAAACCCACGCCACGCGGCGTGTGCTCGCCAGGTGTGAGCAACGGTGCGCAAACCGCCAACACTGCGGCGACAGGCGCTATCAGCCCGAACGCCGCACGCCAGCCGAACGCAGTGGCAATGCCCGGCAGTGCCAGCCCGGCGAACAAAGCGGCCACCTGGACTCCGGCCTGCTTCAGTCCAACGGCCGCGGCCTTTTTCGCCGGCGGTATCCGCTGGGCGATCAGCAGGTTCGTCACAGGGTTCGCCAGCGCCTGGGCTATGCCGCAGACAGCGACGGCCGCGATCAGCCCAGGGAAATGGGGTACCGTCGCGATCAGGCCGAATGCGGCGGCGATGGCACCGAAAAGGATGACGACGGAGCGACGTGATCCCGTGCGGTCGACAAAGGCGCCGGCCCATGGGGACAGCACGGCCGCCAGGCCGAAGGAGCTCATGACGAAGTAGCCGAGCAGTCCGGCCTCGATGCCGAGGTCCCGGGTAATGAACGGCCCCAGTGTGCTGACGGCGTAGAGCACCAGCATCGGCAGTGTCATGGCGGCCATCAGCACGACCCGCAGCGTAACGTGCGTAAGTGGGGACTGAAGACTCGGGACAGTGGTCGTGGCGTTCCCTGTTCCGGTCATCGGTCGATGCCTCGCAGCAGTCGGTCCGGTCTCGTCATTCGTGGTGTTCCTGGCGTTGATCGGGCGAGGGTGCGTCGAAATCGAACGTCCGGCCTTCGCGCCAGCGGTCGAGGATTCGGTGTCCCACCGCGCTGACGAGTGCCTCGTCGGTGCCATTCCATGATGCGCGTGGCGCGTGCCGTCCTGTAGATGCCGGACAGCGGCGTCAGCTCGCTGAGGCCTTCCGCGCCGAACACCTGGGTGGCCGAATCGCACGCCGTGTTGAGTGCCCGGGCCGCCGCCATCTTCGCCGCGTTGACCTCGGCGGTCGTGTCCCTGGCGCTCTCCGATTTCAAACGGTCCACATCCGAGACGCCATGGATTATCTGCCGCTGGAGGTTCGACGTTTCGACGGTGTCGAAATCGATGACCCCCAGCGTGCCGACTCCCGCATTAATGCCGGCGACCCGAGCCCGCCCGCTCCGATCGCGAGCACCCGGCTGCTCTTCAGTCGCCGCTGGCCGTCCATTCCGACTTCAGGCACCAGCAGATGGCGGCTGTAGCGGGCGATTTCCGCGTTGCTCAAGGTGGCTGCTGGTTCGACGATTGCCGGTAGTCTCATGACCGAGTGGCCCTCTCCCTGCTGCTTGAGAAGACCCTAGCGGCAGCGATTGTCTGCCAGCCATCAATCCGCGAGCACGGGTCAGCAAATGGCGAACGGCGGCGCGCTGCCCGATGGTTGCCAAATTGACCCCCCGGGGGGCGGCTGGTATAAATGCGGGCTGCTTCAAGGGGCTGCGCCGCCGTGCAATATGGCGGGCGCACGCGGGCGCTAGCGCGATCCCGATTCCAGCCAACCTGATCCCCTGATAGGCCCAGCCGCTACAGGAGAGCGCTGCAACATGATCAACAGCCGGTTGTTCGTCATCGCCGTTGCGATGCTGCTAGCCGTTGCCTCTGCCGCCCATGCCGCTGGTGATGCCGAGGCGGGTAAGGGCAAAGCCGCCGCCTGCGCCGCCTGCCATGGCGCCAATGGCAACAGTGCCAACCCCCAATGGCCGAATATCGCCGGGCAGCACGAGGGTTACCTGTATCAGCAGCTCAAGCATTTCAAGAGCGGCGAGCGCAACAATCCGGTGATGGCCGGCCAGGTCGCCAACCTGTCCGACCAGGATATGCAGGATCTCGCCGCCTATTTCGCGGGCCTGGAGATGGAAGTCGGGGCCGCCAACGAGGACGTCGCCGCCCAGGGCGAATCCATATGGCGCGGCGGTATCCCCGAGCGCAACGTACCCGCCTGCGCGGCTTGCCACGGGCCCGGCGGCGACGGTATGAAGGGCGCGGGCTATCCCAAGCTCGGGGGGCAGAAGGCGACCTATCTCGTCAGCCAGCTCCAGGCATACCGCTCCGGCGAGCGTAACGGTTACGACGCGGCCACGATCATGGTTGATGTCGCAAGCTCGCTCACCGACGAGGAGATCGAGGCGGTCGCCTCCTTCGCTTCGGGGCTTTACCTGCCGGATAATGGTGCCGACGGCGAGTAGGACATTCCGACGACCCAAGTGGTTGATCGAGAAGGGGGCGGTTTTTCACCGCCCCTTCGTCGTTGTGGCCCGGCTATCTCTGGATTGGCGCGTGCATCGTACCGAAGCGGGCATGCATCGTGCCGGTGCGTGAACCGCATCACGCGCCGCCGCTTGCCCCGGGCTTGCGCCGGTGCGCGGGCCGCCGCAAGAATGGAGCTCTTCGGCGGGGTGTCGGTGCGGTGCAGGGAACCCCGGCGCGCCGTCCGCGGTCACTGAGGCGGTGGTGCTGACGCGCCTCCCGAGCCGCATGTTCAGGGCATAGCCGCCGGCGGACAGCGGCGACCCGAATTCGATGATCCCGATCGAGAACAAGAGGAACGCTTAGAATGGCACGATGGACTGCAGCCTTGCTGGCGATGGTTTTCTCTCTCGGTGCCGTTGCCGCCGAGCCCCAGGCGGGCAATGAGTACCGCGTGCTCTCCGAGCCGCAACCGGTGGATGCGGAGGGTGCGGTGCAGGTGCGCGAGTTCTTTTCCTATGGCTGCCCGCACTGCTTTGATTTCAACCCGCTTCTCCAGGACTGGCAGTCGAGCATGAGCGAGTCGGTGAGCGTCGAGCACGTGCCGGTGACCTTCGGTCGCGATTCCTGGGCACTGCTGGCGAAGGCCTATTACGTCGCCGATGCCCTGGGAGTGCTGGACAAGACCCACGACCCGCTGTTCGCCGCCATCCACGAGGACGGCCGCCGATTCGAGTCGCCCGAAGCGATCGCCGAGTTCTATGCCGAGCAGGGCGTCGACGAGGAGGAGGCGCTCAAGGCCTTCGATTCCTTCGCCGTCACCATGAAGATGCGCCGGGCCGAACGCCTCGTGCGTGACTACGGCGTTCGCGCGACGCCGACACTGGCGGTGGCCGGCAAGTACGTCATCGGCGTGCGTGAGGCCGGTGGCCAGAGCGGCATGCTGGAGGTTGCCGGTTACCTCGTCGACAAGGAGCAGCAGTAGGGCCTGTTGGCTGCCCCCCGGCACGTCGCGTTGGGTCGATGTTCGGTCGGGCCGTCGAGCCGCCGGCAGGTGAAATCGGCGTAGCTGGGCTGCGGCGTGCCGCGTTATCTGCGTCACCGTGGCGGCATCAGGGCCATTTGGTGGTTCCGAATGAACGACGAGCAATGCAGCCAGCATGGAGCTACGGCTCGACCCGCAGCGGGGACGTGACGTGCCCGGGGATGATCAACACACTCTGACCATGGCCGCTACCGCTACCGCTGCCGATGCGCCCCCGAAGTCGCCTGCCACCGGCGGGGGTGCTGTCCTGCGGCTGATGAGCTACAACATCCAGACCGGCATCGAGACCCGCTACTACCACCATTACCTCACCCGCGGCTGGCGTCATCTTTTGCCCCACGGTGAGCGACGCGGCAACCTCGATCGCATCGGTGAGCTCATCCGCGACTTCGACATCGTCGGCCTGCAGGAGCTCGATGCGGGCAGTCTGCGTAGCGGTTTCGTCAACCAGACACGCTATCTCGCCAGTGGCGGGAATTTTCCTTACTGGCACTTCCAGACCAACCGCCGGATCGGCCGCCTCGCCCAGCACAGTAACGGCGTCCTCTCCCGCTTCCGGCCGCTGGAAGTGCGGGATCACAAGCTGCCCGGCATGATCCCCGGACGCGGTGCACTGATGCTGCGTTTCGGCGGTCCGGCGGAAAGTCTCAATGTGGTGCTACTGCACCTGGCGCTCGGGCGTCGTACGCGGCTGCGCCAGCTTGCCTACGTTGCGGAGCTGGTGAACCGTTACCGGCACACCGTGATCATGGGCGACCTGAACTGCCTGTCGGACAGCCCGGAGATGCGGCTGCTCCGCCGGCATACGGATCTCCACGAGCCGGTGCACGAGCTGCACACCTACCCGAGCTGGGAACCCAGGCGCAACATCGACCATATCCTGGTATCGCCATCGATCACCGTCCGCGCCGCGGAAGTGCTGGACTATCCGCTTTCCGACCATCTGCCCATCACCATGGAAGTGGAGCTGCCACCGGAGGTGGTGCTGGTCGCCTGACGAGGCCGCTCACGCGAGCGTGAGCGGCCTGTGCCACAGCCTTTGGGCCTCGGCGAGGGGCACCGGGGGGCTGAGGATGTAACCCTGGCAGAGGTCGCATCCGGCCTCGCCGAGGAAGTCGAGTTGGGCACAGGTTTCCACGCCCTCGGCCACCGTGGTCAGCTGCAGCTGCCGGGCCATGGCGATGATGGCCCGGACGATGGCGCGGTCGTCCTCGTCGTGGGTGATGTCCTGGATGAACGAGCGATCGATCTTGAGCACGCTGGTGGGGAGCTGCTTGAGCTTGCCGAGAGCGGAATAGCCGGTGCCGAAGTCGTCCACCGCGACGCCTATGCCCATCCGGCGGCAGTGTCGCAGATGCTCGATGCCTACCTGGTCCGGCTCCATGAGCACACTTTCGGTGATCTCGAGCTCGAGCAGCGAGGCCGGCAGCCCGTACCGGGCGAGTGTGTACTCAAGACAGCGGGAGAGCGAGTCGTCGAGAAGCTGTCGCGGCGAAACGTTGAGCGCTACGCGGGGGCGTTCGGTGCCCGGCCATTTGGAGAGATCCTCGCAGACCTGGCGGATGACCCACTCCCCCAGGCCGTGGATGAGGCCGCTGCGCTCGGCTATGGGGATGAATTCATCCGGTGCGATCGTTCCGAGGTGCGGGTCGTCCAGGCGTAGCAGCGCCTCGAAACCGGTTATGTGCCCATCGCCAATCCTGACCTGGGGCTGGTAGACAAGGCGGAAATCGCCCTGGTCCAGGGCATGGCGAAGGCGTACCAGCACCGCATTGTGACGTGCCGCACTTTCGCGCAGGGCAGGCAGGTAGCGTTCCGTTTGCCCCCGGCCGTGCTGGCGGGCACGCCCCAGGGCCATCTCGGCGGCGCGAATCAGCCCATCGGCGCTGCTGGCATCGTCGGGAAAGTGCGCGCTGCCGGCACAACACGATAGCCGCATTTCGTGGCCTTCAATGCGCATGGCCCGGGAAAGGTGATCGTGCAGTACCTGGGCGCGCGCAGCCGCCTCGGCGCCATCACGCGCGGGGAAGGTCATCAGGAATTCGTCGCCGCCCCAGCGTCCGAGAAGCTCCCCCGGCTCCAGCGCTGCCTGGAGGCGGCTGGCGACCTGGCGCAGGACATGATCGCCCACGTGGTGGCCGAGCACGTCGTTGATGAGTCGGGAGTCGTCGAGGTCGAGCAGTACCACGCCGAAAGCGCTGCTGTCGCTCACGCGCTGGTCGAGACGTTCGCGCTGGAGCTGGCGGTTGGGCAGATCGGTGAGCCGGTCGTAGTAGGCGAGGCGGAAAATGCGCTCCTCGCTAGCCCGGCGTTGCAGGGCGCTGGCAACGAGCTCTCCCACCGCCGTCAGGAATTCGCGCTCCTGCAGTGACCACTCCCGCGGGGCTGCGACGGTATCGAAACCCACGATCCCTCGGAGCGTCCCGGAGTACACGACAGGGACCAGCATCAGCGCGCATGCCCCGCGCGCGGCGAAGATGTCGCGCTCGCCCGCCGCCGCCGCCGGCAGCTCGTTCAGGTCGCCGACGCAGATGGTCTCGCGGCGGTTCAGCCGTTCCATCAGCCAGGGTAGCTCCGCGGTGGCGACGCGTTTGTCACCGATAGCGGGGCGCTCGAGGCCCTCGCGCCGCCAGCCGTGGCTGTTGACGAGATAGCGCCCGCCGTCTTCGACGCCGTATACGTAGGTGCGGTCGATGCGGAAGTGCTCGCCGATCTCGGCGAGCGCTTCGTCGACGCCGCGGTGGATGCGGTCCGGTGGCAGGTTGACGAAGCGCGTCGAGATTCGCCCTAGCAGGGCCGTGGCGCGGTAACGGGCGGCCAGTGCCGCATCGATGCGCCGGTGGGCGGTGATATCCCGGGCGATCAGCAGCGCGCTGTGTTCGTCCACTGGCTGGACGAGTGCATCGAATTCCCGGTCACCCTGGGGAAAGGGCAGGCAGTAGTGCAGGCGCTTCACGCGCGCCTCGTCGATGGCGGCGTGAACCGCTTCGATACAGCGTGCCGCCGGCCCGGGCGGCAGCAGCTCGTCGACGCGGCGGCCGAGGAGTTGCTCGGCGGGCGCGAGCAGGAGCGGCGAGTCGTTGACCCGCAGGTAACGGCCGTCGCGATCCAGAATCACGACGACGTCACTGGTCGCACTCAGCAGCGCCTGCAATTCCTTGCCGGTGAATTGTGTCCTGGCGTCCCTCATGCCTTCAGCCCCCGCCGCGGCGAAGGCCCGCCGGGCCCCCTCACGCCCGAAAATGAAATCGTGACAGGGGTGCCAATCTACCTGCTTCAGCGTCGACGGAAAACCGCTTCCTTTCCGGATCGTGACCGCCTCAGCACCCGTGCCCCGGGAAGCCTTGCCAGCGTCAGGAACCTGTCAGGCGTGAGGCGGCTTCGTCGAGTACCATGCGCGCGCGGTCGACCAGATCATCGATCTGCGCGCAGGTGATGACCAGGGGCGGGCTTACCACCAGCGCATCGCCCACCGAACGCATTACCACACCATGTTCGACGGCGAGATCGCGGCAGAGCGTGCCGAGTGCACCGGCGCGTTCATAATGGGTACCCTGCGCGGCCTCACGATCCAGCTCGAGGCCGCCGAGCAGTCCGACACCACGGACCTCCGCGGCAAGGGGGTGGCTGCCGAGCTCGCGCCAGCGCCGCTGAAGGTGGGGGGCGATCTCGTCGCGTGCGCGAGCGATCAGGCCTTCGTCCCGCATCAGTCGCACGTTGGCGGCGGCGACCGCGCAGGCGACCGGGTGGCCCGAGTACGTGAAGCCGTGACAGAACTCGCCACCGGCGTCGACGAGCACGTCCGCCACGGTATCGCGCACGACTACCCCGCCGATGGGCTGGTAACCGGAGGACAGCCCCTTGGCGATGGGCATGAGATCGGGCTCGAGGCCGTAGTAGTCGCTGCCGAACCATTGCCCGAGTCGTCCGAAGCCACAGATCACTTCGTCGACCACCAGCAGGATGTCGCGCTCGCGACAGATGCGCTGGATCTCCGGCCAGTACGAGTCCGGTGGCACGATCACGCCGCCGGCGCCCTGGACCGGTTCGGCAACGAAGGCGGCGACGTGCTCGGCGCCGAGTGCGTCGATGCGCCGTTCCAGCGCCCGCGCCATTTCCACGCCGAACGCTTCGCGGTCTAGCCGGCGGTCGCTGGCGAACCAGTTGGGCTCGTCGATGTGCTCGATACCGGCAATGGGCAGCCCGCCCTGGGCGTGCATGGGCGCCATGCCCCCGAGGCTCGCTCCGCCCATGGTGCTGCCGTGGTAGGCGTTGCGTCGCGAGATCAGCACCTGCTTGTCCGGCCGGCCGCGTGCAGCCCAGTAGTGACGCGCCATGCGGATGACGGTGTCATTGGCCTCGGAGCCGGAGTTGGTGAAGAACACGTGATCCATGCCCGCCGGGGTTATCTCGGCGAGCAGCGCGGCGAGCTCGGTCGCCGGCGGGTGGGAGCACTGGAAGAAGGTATTGTAGTAGGGCAACTTCTCGAGCTGCGCAGTGGCCGCCTCGACCAGCTCGCGCCGGCCGTAGCCCACGTTGACGCACCACAGTCCGGCCATGGCGTCGAGCAGGCGCCGCCCCTCGGCGTCCCACAGGTAGACGCCTTCGGCGTGGGTAATCATCCGGCTGCCGCGGGCGTTCAATGCTGCGGCGTCGGTGAACGGGTGCAGGTGATGGCGGCGGTCGAGTGCCTGCCAGTGCTCGGCAGCGACGTTGGGGGCGGTAGCGGTCATGTGCGGTGTTCTCCTCCTCGAGGGCGGGGTGCCGGGCACCCCGCCGGACACTACTCGCCGAGCGCGATCCAGGTGGTCTTGAGCTCGGTGTACTTCTCCAGCGCGTGAAGGGATTTGTCCCGCCCCATGCCGGACTGCTTGTACCCACCGAACGGCACCGTGATGTCGTCGTCGTCGTAGCAGTTCACCCAGACCATGCCGGCCCGCAGGGCTCGCGAGATCCGATGGGCTCGGTTTATGTCACGGGTCCACACGGCCGCGGCGAGGCCGTACTGTGTGTCGTTGGCCACGCGCACTGCTTCCTCGGCGTCGGCGACCGGGATGGTGGCGAGAACGGGGCCGAAGATCTCCTCCCGGGCGATGCGCATGTGATTGCCCACGCCATCGAAGACGGTGGGCTCGATGAAGAAACCGCCGGAATCCTCCCGTGCGCGCCGGCCGCCGGTGGCCACGGTCGCCCCCTCGCCTCGGCCCACTTCGATGTAGTCGAGCACCCGCTGCATCTGATCGTCGTCCACCATTGCGCCGAGCCTTGTGGCCGGGTCCAGGGGGTCGCCGGGCGTTCGGGCGCGGGCGTGCTCGACCACGCGCTCAATGAGCGTCTCGTGCACGGATGCCTCGACGATGAGCCGCGAGCCCGCGGTGCAGACTTCGCCCTGATTCAGGAAGATTCCCTGGGCGGCGGCCGCAGCCGCTGCATCCAGGTCCGGGGCGTCGGCGAGGACGATATTCGGGGATTTGCCGCCGCACTCCAGGCCCACACGCTTCATGTTGGACTGGCCGGCGTACTGCAGGAAGAGCTTGCCCACTTCCGTGGAGCCGGTGAAACCGATGGCGTCCACGTCCCGGTGCAGCCCCAGGGCCTTGCCCGTGGTGGGGCCGAATCCCGGCAGCACGTTCAGCACGCCCTCGGGCAGCCCGGCCTCCATCGCGAGCTCGGCGAGGCGGATGGCGGTGAGCGGGCTCTGTTCCGCGGGCTTGAGGATGACCGAGTTGCCCGCGGCGAGCGCCGGCGCCACCTTCCAGCCGGCCATTTTGAGCGGGAAATTCCACGGCACCACCGCTGCGACAACGCCCAGGGGCTCGCGGGTAACGGTGGCGAGGACGTCATCGCCGGTGGGAGCGGTCTCGCCGTAGACCTTGTCGATCGCCTCGGCGTACCAGTCGAAGGTGGCCGCCGCCGAGGGGATATCGATGGTGCTGCTCTCGGCGACGGGCTTGCCCATGTCCAGGGTTTCCAGGGCCGCGAGCTCGCCGGCGTGCTCGCGGATCAGGCCAGCGAGGCGACGCAGCACCGCCTTGCGCGCCACCGGCGGCTGCCCCGCCCAGCGGCGGTTCTCGAAGGCTTCGCGGGCGGCGGTGACGGCGCGGTCCACGTCCTCGGCGTCGGTCTCGGCGACGTTCGCGATCACCCGGCCGGTGGCCGGATTCACGCACTCGAAGGTCTTGCCCGAGGCGGCTGCGGTGAAACGGCCATCGATGAAAGCTAGGTTTCGGATGCTCAGGGCCTCGGCGAGGGCCTGCCACTGCTGCTGGGTCTGGGGCAGGGACATGATTGGTTCTCCTCCGCGTATGAATGGCAGACGCTGTCCGTCGGCGTTGACGGTCTGCGTGATTTTGTGATCACAATAGTCCCGAGCAACGACCGGCGCAACACCCGCAGGCGCCGTGGAGGAGGAAACGATGAGTGGTTCGCGGCCGCGGATCGGCGTGCCGGTCGATGTCAAGCACGTCTCGGGCGAGTCCTTTCACGGCGTTGGGGAGAAGTACATTGCGGCGCTGGCGCATGGCGCTGGCGCGTTGCCGCTGTTGCTGCCGGCTCTTGGTGAGGGCGCGGAAATGGCGGCGCTTACGGGTTTCATGTCGCCGGACGAGATCCTGGAAGGCCTGGACGGACTCTTTCTCACCGGCAGCCCGTCGAACCTCGCACCATGGCGCTACGGCGGCGCCGGCGAGGGTGTGGGGCCGTTCGACCCTCAGCGCGACGAGACCACGCTTGCTCTGCTGCGCGCCGCGCTCGACAGGGATCTGCCGGTCCTGGCGGTCTGCCGCGGCTTCCAGGAGCTCAACGTCATCTGTGGCGGTACGTTGTGCGCCGCCGTGCACGAGCGGCCCGGGCGCATGGATCACCGTGAAGACCATGATCTGCCCCGCGCCGAGCGCTACCAGCCGGCGCACCCGGTCCGCCTCGCCGCCGATGGTCTGCTCGCGCGCCTCGCCGGCAGCGAGGAGGTGATGGTGAACTCCCTGCACGGGCAGGGCGTCGACCGCCCGGGCGATGGCCTCGTGGTGGAGGCCACTGCGCCGGACGGTCTGATCGAAGCCGTCCGCCTGCCCGGTCATCGGTTCGTGATGGGCGTGCAGTGGCACCCGGAGTGGCAGTTCGCTGAGAATCCCCTCTCGCGTGCGCTGTTCGCCGCCTTCGGAGACGCGGCACGCCGAAGGCGCGCCGCAGTAGCAAGTTGCAAGTTCCAAGTTGAAAGTGGCGGGTTCGTGCCGTAGGCCGGACACGGGCGAGCGCGAGCGAGCTCGTGGCCGGCATGACTGCGGCGCGGCGTAGCCGCCCATTAGTTAACCGTTCAAGGTTTCACGTTGAAAGCGGCCAAGCCGGCACCCACCGTGCCGTTCCAGCCGCCACTTGGAGCTTGCAACTTTGCACTTTCAACCGAGAAACGGCCGCCGGCCGTTACGCCTCCCCCCGTGCCTCCAGGCTCTGCCAGTCCGCCTCGGTCAGTGAGCCCAGTCCCTCGCGCACGTCCGCTTCCACTGCGAAACGCAGGGCGCCGGTGTCCCGGCGTTCCACGGCGCGTAGCGCCTCGGCGTGGCGGTCGACGAGGTAGTCCACGCCCACGTGCCGGATGGCCAGCCGCATGAACGGGCTGAACTGCAGCCACACGCTCTCGATGAGCGGCATCACCACCGCTGCGCGCCCTACGTTGTAGAAGGTGAAGTGGAACTGCCGGTGGCGGTGCAGATACGCGGGAATGTCCCCCGCGCTGATGGCCTCGTCCACCTGGTCGTTGAGTTGCCACAGGCGGTCCAGGCGTTCGTTGTCGATGGATGGCAGGGCACGCTCGGCGGCCAGGGTTTCCAACGCCACGCGGGTGGCGCAGAGATCGTCGAGTTTCTCCCGGGTCATTCGCGGTACGGATACGCGGCGGTTGCCGTGGGCCTCCAGGGCGCGTTCGGCCACCAGCCGTCGCAGCGCCTCGCGCACGGGTGTGGGGCTGACATCGAGCATCGCCGCGATGCCCCGCAGTGTCACGCTGCGCCCGGGAACGAACTGCCCGCTGAGAATCGCCTCCTTGAGCTGGCGGTAGACCCACTCCTGGCGGGTAATCGCTTCCTCGTCCAGGGCGACGGGCGTGAGCAGGGTCTCGTCAGGGGCGCTGGCCGGTGCCGCCATGGCGTTGTCTCCTTCGCGTAGCCGGCGGGTTCACTGCGATCATACCAAATTTGATCACAAAGTCTTGCGGTCCATCCCAGCGGCTGCTAATTTGTGATCACAAATGGCGCAGCCGCTACCGGCATCGCGCCACGAGGAGGAGACGAGGAGCCCAGCCATGACAGACGGCGTACCCACGGGGGTCACCGTGTCCCCAGACGTCAAGGCGTTTCTCGGCCGCACGCCGGAGCCCGAGTTCGTCGAAGCGTTCATTACCGATATCAACGGTATAGCCCGCGGCAAGCGCCTGCCGGCCGCGTCGTTGCCCCGCCTCTATGGCAAGGGTCTCTGCCTGCCGGCATCCACGCTGGTGCTCGACGTCTGGGGGGAAGAGGTTGCCGAGACGGGCCTGATCTTCGAGACCGGGGATGCGGACCATACCTGTTACCCGGTGCCCGGCAGTCTGCGGCCGCTGCCCTGGAGCGAGCGGCCCGGCGGTCAGCTTCTGCTTCAGATGCTCACGCCCGAAGGTGGGCCGTTTCCCGGGGATCCGCGCAACATCCTCGCAGGGGTCGTGGCGCGGCTCGGCGAGCTCGGCGTGACGCCGGTTGTCGCCACCGAACTCGAATTCCGTCTCTTCGACGCCGAGCCCGGTCCCGACGGTCGGCCCAGGCCGCCGTCGATGGCGACCCGCGGGGGCAGCCGCTCGCAGCTCTTCGGGCTGGATGAGCTGGAGTCCCTGGACGGCCTGTTCGCGGACATCGAAAAGGCCTGCGAGGCTCAGGGTTTGCCCGCGGATACCCTGATCGCCGAACAAAGCGAGGGGCAGTACGAGATCAACCTGACCCACGTAGCCGACCCGCTACTGGCCGCCGATCAGGCCGTGTTGCTGAAGCGCACCATCAAGGCCTGCGCGCGCCGCCATGGCCTGGTGGCGAGCTTCATGGCGAAACCGTTCGGCGATCAGTCGGGTAACGGTATGCATGTGCACGTGAGCCTCGTCGACGGGGACCAGCGCAATGTGTTCGCCGGCGACGAGGCGATGAGCACCGTGTTGCGCCATGCCGTGGGCGGTTTGCTGGCGACCATGGAGGAAACCACTGCCATCTGCGCGCCCCACGCCAACTCCTTCCGGCGCTTTCAACCCGGCAGTCACGTGCCCATGGCACCCACCTGGGGCGTGGACAACCGCACCACGGCGCTGCGCCTGCCGCTCGCCGAGCCGTCGGCGAGCCGTATCGAGCACCGGGTGGCCGGCGCCGACGCCAATCCGTATCTGGTCGTCGCCAACGTGCTCGCGGGTATTCATTACGGCATCACCGGCAGCGTCGAGCCACCGCCACAGACGCGGGGCAGCGCCTATGAGCAGGTCGCCGCCAGCCTGCCCGACGAATGGGGTGAGGCGATCGCTGCATTCGAACGCTCGCCGTTCGTGGCCGACTACCTCGGGGAGACGTATCGGCGCTGGTTCGCGGCCTGCAAGCGCCAGGAGCGCGAGCGGCTGCGCCGGGACGTGCCCGCGAGCGAGTACGACGCCTACCTCGGGACCATCTAGGGCCTAATCGGGGGAGCCATGAATACCACCGCCAACGCCACGTCATCGTCCACCACTGCCGAGCGCCGCGTCGAGCCGGCGGCGACGGGCACGCCGCACGCGGCTTCCTACTACGCCGCAACCGCGCACCCGGCTCCGCCGCGCCCGCCGCTCGCCGGCCGTGAGCGCGCGGACGTGTGCGTGGTCGGCGCGGGGTTTTCCGGGCTCGCGACGGCGTTGTCCCTCGCTGAGCGCGGCTACCACGTGGTAGTGCTGGAGGCCGCAAGGGTCGGCTGGGGCGCCAGCGGGCGCAACGGTGGTCAGATCGTCAACGGCTACAGTCGTGATCTGGACGTTGTGGAGAAGCGCTACGGCACCGCCGCCGCCGAGGCCCTGGGCAGCATGGCCTTCGAGGGCGGTGACATCATTCGCGAGCGGGCCGCGCGTTACGGCATCGACTGCGATCTGCGCGAAGGCGGGGTTTTCGCCGCCCTGAACCGCCGCCAGCTTCACGAACTGGAGGGCCAGGTGGCGAGCTGGCAGCGCTTTGGCCATTCCGGGCTGGAGCTTCTCGACGAGCAGGGCATTCGCCATCACACGAACACCGGCCTCTATGTCGGCGGCTTGCTCGACCGCTGGGGCGGCCACATCCACCCACTCAACCTCGCGCTCGGCGAGGCCGCGGCGCTGGAAGGGCTGGGTGGCGTGATACACGAGGATTCCCCGGTCACCGAGGTGGTCTCCGGAGCGACCCCTACGGTGCGTACCGCCGACGGCGCGGTGGAAGCGGACCACGTGGTGGTCTGCGGCAACGCCTACCTGGGGCACGCGGTTCCGGCGCTGCGCGACAAGGTGATGCCGGTGAGCACCCAGGTGATCGCCACCGAACCCCTCGGCGAGGAGACCGCGCGGCGGCTGATGCCGGCCGGTACCTGCGTCGAGGACTGCAACTACATGCTCGATTACTATCGCATGACCGCCGATCACCGCCTGCTCTTCGGCGGCGGCACCGTCTATGGCGGCACCACGCCGGCCAACATCATCGGCAAGCTGCGCCCGCACCTCGCGCGCACGTTCCCGGAGATCGCGAATGTGCGAATCGACTACGCCTGGAGCGGCAACTTCGCGCTGACACTCACGCGTATTCCGCACCTGGGGCGGCTGCACGATCGTGTGTACTTCACCCACGGCTACAGCGGCCATGGCGTCACGACCACACATCTCGCCGGGCGCCTTATCGCGGAGGCGATCGATGGCGAGCCCGAGCGCTTTGACGCGTTCGCCAGTCTGCGCAACTACCCGTTCCCCGGTGGCCGGCTGCTGCGGGTGCCTCTGTCGGTGCTCGGTTCCTGGTACTACCAGGCACGCGAGAAGCTGGGGCTGTAGCCCGGCGCGCGCTTCACGCCGCGCGCCGCCACCACCGAGTCACGTTTACCGACCGGCCACGGACGACTTTGCACCACGGAGGGTGCGCTTTTTTTCCGGTCCGGGACGTCTGCGGTGAGCGCACCACGGACACGACTTCTGGGAGAGACTGCGATGCACTCGGGTGATCAAGCCTTTCGCAAGGCGAGCCTCTACGGGCGCGCCGCGGACATGACCTACGGCGGCGCCCTGAGCTATCTCCGACGCAAGTACACGCGGGATCTGACCGGGGTGGACGTGGCCGTTACCGGTATCCCCTTCGACAACGCCACCAGCAACCGCCCCGGTGCGCGCTTTGGCCCGCGCGCGGTGCGCGAGGCCTCCACCCAGCTCGCCGAGTTGCCGGCCTTCCCGTGGGGATTCGATCCGTTCCGGTACCTCGCGGTGAGCGATTACGGTGACTGCTTCCTCGATTTCGGGCATCCCGAAACGGTCGTGGAGGCCGTGCAGGACCATGCCGCCGGGATACTCGCCGGGGGCGCCTCCATGCTCACCTTCGGCGGTGATCACTTTGTTACCTATCCCCTGCTGCGCGCCCACGTGGACGTACACGGGCCGCTGTCGCTCATCCATTTCGACGCCCATCCGGACACCTGGCCGGACGAGCCGGGGCGGCTCGATCACGGCAGCATGTTCACCCGCGCGGTCAAGGAGGGCCTGGTGGACCCGGAGCGCTCAGTGCAGATCGGCATCCGCACCCACAGCCAGCCCCGTGGATTCACGGTGCTGGATGCGCCCTGGGTGCATGCCAACGGCCCGCAGGCGGTGATCGAGACCATCGCCGACGTGGTGGGCGATCACAAGGCCTACCTCACTTTCGACATCGACTGCCTGGACCCCGCCTATGCGCCAGGCACGGGCACGCCGGTGGCCGGCGGTCTCACCAGCGCCCAGGCGCTTGCGATCCTGCGCGGGCTCGGCGATCGCAATCTCGTCGGCATGGACGTGGTGGAGGTGGCACCCGCTTACGACCACGCCGAGATCACCGCCATCGCCGCCGCCACCCTGGGTCACGATTACCTTTGCCTGCTCGCCGACCGCCGGCGTGCGGCGGGTGAGACGCCGAAGGGCTGAGAGCCAATCCTTTCCGTTCATGCGTGTTGGGGGCGGGCGCCTGGGCTCACCCCCCCTTTTCTCCTGCTTCGACCGGGTGTAGCGCTCTTGCGCGAAGACACCAGGATGAACGGGCACTAGTGCCTCAGGGCCAAGCCAGAATGCGTTGTCGCATACGTCGACGACCGCGATACGCGGCGCGCCATTGCATGACAATTACCGCCAGGTAAGTTTTCCGAGGTGTGGGCGTTGGTTTTGAACGGAGGTCGGATACTCCGGCCCTCGCTGTCTCACACTCGCAGCAGAAGGTATTATTGCCCAGGAGCTGATTACCCGGACCCCGACATGTAACCGCTTGCCCGGTTCGCTCTCCGTATCGTGTGTCACTCGTTTGTGAAAAATCCGGATTTCTGAGCGCAAATGATGGCTTCGTGCCGGCGACGGACGCCTATTTTTTTGTAGATGTTTTGAAGGTGGAAATGCACCGTCCTTTTCGATATACCCAGAGAATCGGAGATAGACAGTGCGCTGGTGCTGCAGGCGGCTAACCTGAGAACCTGTTTTTCCCGGGTCGTGAGGTTGGGATACATGTGGCCAAGATGTCGCCCTATATCCAAAAAATGTTTTTGAACACAGGTGGCAATGGCTGGCAAGGTGCATTCGGTAAGATAACGGAGCTCCTCGGTAAACTGCCGGCTCAATGTCTCGAACACCAGAAGAAGCTCGCGGGCCATGTTCTGGTCCGGCCACGCTTCCCGGCAAGCTCCAAGCATTCGCTGGTATTGTCGTGATACGCCATAGGCCGTTGCCGTCTCACAATGTCTGATATCGTCAATGAGCGAGTCGGCCTCGTAAACCGTCTTGAGGTGTTCGAGATCGCCGATTGAAAGGTGCTGCACCGGATCGATATGGAAGTCGCCCCAGCCCTCCGGACGGATACACACGCACGAGAGGTCATCAGGCTGCAGGCTGTCTCCGACGGCCACGTCCCAGCTGTAGATCTTGAACCGTTCGAACTCGACCATCGAATGGATGTGTCCGACGAGTCGGCTCATATCGCCACCGATACCCTCTCGAGCCGCTTCCGCTACGATCTGTTGAGCTGCACGCCATTGCGTTGTGGTTAACATCCATCCATCTCCTTGGAACGCGATGTCTGGGTGTCGTGTACGCCGCCCCGAGGGAAGTCGCCGCGGGGCGGCTTGGGGGCTAGGAAGAGGCGCCTTTCTCACTCATGGCCATTGTGGTCAGGGTGGCTTCGCCACTGCCCTCACCCATGACCGTCGTTGTCAGTTCGCCACCGCCCTCTTCTCCGACGGCAAACGTGGTATAAAATGACGACGCCCAGGCGGCAGTAAATCCGAGACGTCCGCCACTGACTTGCTCGATTTCACGTTCGGACAACTCCTGATCCAATCCGAAAATATGGGACATCGTTTCCTCCTTTTTCGATGTCGTGGTCGTTGCGGGCGAATTGGCCCGATTACCCCGTGGGCTCTGCGTCGACCATGGCCCTGGCCAAATGGTCGGCGACATCGAGCCCGACTTTCCTGGAAAGCCCCACGAACATGGGGCTGGGGTTTGCTTCCAGAAAATAGAGTTTTCCTTTTTCGTCGATCCGCCAATCGATGGCGGTCCAGCGCATGTGTAGCCGGTGACAGATCTGGCGTGACCACTGCGCGATCTGCTCCGGCGTGTTTCGCCAAATGAGTCGGTGGGTGGGATCTGCGCGAAAGTCGAGCGTCGTCGCTTCAATCTCCACCGAAAAGACGCTTTCACCGATTACGAACGTTCGCAGATTGGTGCCTTCCACACACTGTTGCAATGTGACCGGGCTAGATCGGAAAACGCGTGTCAAGCGATCCCTGTCCATGAGTTCGTCCGTAACCTTCCGGGTTCGGGAACCGCCAAACACCGGTTTGTGGATGAGCGGTTTGCACGTGGCAGAAAATGTGGTTGCCGTTTCAGGGTCATTGGTCATCAAGGTTCGGGGCGTAGGAATACCGAGTTGCGCAACGTGGCGGAATTGCACCGGCTTGATTCGGTGCATGGCCCAGGCTTCATAGCCGTTGAACCAGGCGGGCCCTTCCGCGTGTAGCAGCGACTCCAGTAAACTCTGACTGTCCCTCTGGCTGACCCGGTCGACTGCGTTGTCGCCGATCTTGACGGGATCGACGCCTAGATAGCTCCGCCAGTACACGCTGCGGAAATCGGACATTCGGTATCTGCAGCCCGACAACGACAGGCTGATTTCGCCTTGAGGGTCGTAGCTAATGGTTGCCTCCGCCGGGAAGCGCCGGCTGTCAAAAATGACCGGCTGCGCCCGTAAATTTTCCAGCGCATGGGCGACGGCCTGGACGTGCTCACACTGTTGGTCGCCCAGAATCAGAACCCGGGGACGTTGATCGTTATTACGACGCCCGACGTAGTTCATGAAGCTGGCCTCCTTGCAGCGCGACCACGCGGTCGGCCATCTGGATGGTCGTTTCCCGGTGAGCGATGAGGATTCGGGTGATGTTGAGCTGGCGCAGATGGTGGTTCACCTGCTGCTCGGTTTGCGGGTCCAGGTGACTCGTGGCTTCGTCGAGAAAGAGCAGCCGGGGCTGGCGGTAAAGGGCCCGGGCGATCAGCAGCCGTTGTTTCTGGCCGCCGGACAGCGTTGTGCCCATATCGCCAACAAGGCTGTTATATCCCATGGGCATGGCGGCGATGTCGTGGTGAATGCAGGCCAGTTGAGCGCAGCGCTCGATCCAGGCCTGGTCCGCCTGCGGATCGAAGAAGCTGATGTTGTCGGCGATGGCGCCGGACATCAGCTGGTCCTCCTGCATCACCGCCGCTATCTGGCTGCGGTAATGGCGCAGGCCCAGGCGTTCGAGTTCCATCCCGTCCACCGAAACCTGGCCGCTGTTGGGTGGCAGCAATCCCAGCATGATCTTCATGAAGGTGGTCTTGCCGCATCCCGAAGGTCCGACCAGGGCCACCGCTTCACCGGATTCCACGCGAAGGCTGAGATCACGGAAAAGGTCCGGATCGTTGGGGGAGTAGCGGTAGCACACCTGTGACACTTCCAAGTTTCCTGAGAGGGGCGGGCCGTTCTCCGCGGGGCTGGCGTCCAGGGTCTTTTCGGAGGGTGTCTTCGCAATATCCGCGATACGGGTCAGATGCAGCCTGATCATCTTGAATTCCATGGCCTTTTCGATCAGGGCGTTGGCCTTTTCCGTAAACTGGCGCTTGTAGGATACGAAGGCGTAGAGCATGCCCACCGTGAGGGAATTTTCCAGCACCTGGCTGGCTCCCAGATAAATGACGGCAATGTTTTCCAGGCCGAACAGCAAACCATTGACCGTATCGAAACCGATCCGAAACTTCCCCAGCCGGATACCGGTGTTGATCACGTCCGCATAGCGGTTTTGCCAAAGCGTCTGTCGGTCCACCTCCTTGCCGAACAGCTTGATACTCTGAATTCCCCGGACGGTCTCCATGAAGTTGGATTGCTCGGAAGCACCGGCGACGATGGTTTCTTCCGTAAGGTTGCGGAAAGGGCGGAACAGCGCTAACCGGAATGCCAGAAAAGCGGCCACCACCCCGAGTACGATTGTCGCGAGCAAGGGGCTGTAGAGAAAAAGCAACACCACCAAGAGAATGGACATGAGTCCATCCACAATGGCCTCCACGAAACCGGTGGTAAGTAGTTCCTTGACTTGATCGATCGAATTGAACCGGGAAACGGTGTCGCCAATATGCCGGGTTTCGAAGTAACTCAGTGGCAGGCGTATCAAATGACGGAACAGGTTGTTCGCCATCTGGATGTTGAGGGTATTACCGATCACCAGAATCACATACGATCGGAAAGCCCGGGTGGTCACCTCGATCAGCACCAACATCAAAAATCCGAGCGCCAGGACCGCCAGGAGGTTTTCGTCGTGACTGACCAGTGCCTCGTCCACCACGAGTTGCATGTAGAAGGGGCTGCCCAGGGCGAAGACCTGCAACGCGAAGGACAGCACCAGGATCTGGATCAGCGCCCGCTTGAAGCCCGTAATGCGGTCCCAGAAATCCGACAGTCCCATGGACTGGCGTTCGTCCTTCTGCTCGAAGCCGGCTGCCGGCATTAGCTCCAGCACCACGCCGGTAAAGTGCTTGGAAACCGTCTCCCAATCCAGGTCTCGGCGCCCCCGCGCCGGATCGTGGATGCTGATGCCCTGGCGCCCGACGTCCTTCAATACGACGAAATGGTTCATATCCCAGTGCAGCACCGCCGGCGTCTTGACGTCCTTGAGCTGTTCGAGCTCTACCCGCAGTGCCCTGGGAGCCAACTTCATGGCGTCGGCCGTTTCCATCAGGCTCTTCAGGGTGGCGCCCTTGAGGGAGATGGGGTAGTGGCGGCGCAGGGTGACCAAGTCATACCGGTGCCCGTGGAAGCCTGCGACCATCGCCAGGCAGGCCAGCCCGCATTCGGCCATCTCGGTCTGCAGGATCACCGGAAGCCGCCGGCGGCTGGAGAACTGAAGGAGCGAAACGGGAGACTGCATCTAGAGGGCTCCCTCAAGCGCGTACAGGGGTTTCAGAATCCATTGATAGAGCGGGCGTTCGTCCAGCAGGATGTCGGCCTCGAACGTCATTCCGGATTGCAGGGGAAGATTCTGTCCGTAGGCGAGCACATCCTGACGGTTGAGGCTCGCAGTGGCCCGGTATACGGGCTCGCGGACTTCGAGGGGCGCGGACACTTCCCGGGGTGATAGCACCGTTTTGGCGACGCGTTCGATGTGGCTGTCGTAGACGCCGAACCGCTCATAGGGGAAAGCGTCATACCGCATTTCGACGTCCAGACCGGTTTCTACGAAACCAATGGCCCGGGTCGGAACGAGGAGTTCCGCTTGCAGTTGCTCGTCTTTGGGCAGGATCGCCAGCACGGGCCGCCTTGGGCCGATATTCTGTCCCGGGGCGATCTGCAATGACGTAATACGGCCAGAAATGGGCGCTTCGATGGAGTAGGACCGCTCCCCTTTGTATTGCACGGACTGCTGGTCCAGGCGTGCAATCTTGGCCTTGAGCCGGTCGATCTCTTCCGCGGTCTCCGGGCCGAGGGAGGCCAATTCAAACTCCGCGGACTGAAGGCTGGCCCGTTCGGAGATCAGGGACTTATCCAATTGTTGCAGCTTCTGGCGTTCATCCAGGTAACGCTGGTAATGCTCCTGGTAACGGTTCTCGGAAATGAGTTGCTCTTCATGGAGCTCGCGTAGCGATTCATACTGGTCACGCGCTAATGCCAGCCGCTCGTGTTGAAGTTCTTTCTGACTCTCCAATTGGGCGATTTCTGCCTTACTATTGGCAATGCGGCTCTCTAGATGATCTTTGCGCCGCGCTTTGCGGGTATATTGGCGCTCGATGCGCTGTTGCAGCAACGTCTCTTGTTGCTCGAGCAAATCGATCAGCAGAGCATTGACGGCATCGCCATTGCCCAGCGAACGATCCGTCTCCACGTCAACGAGCACATCCCCTTGCTCGACGGCGTCCCCGGACTGCACGTGCAGTCTGGAAACGGTGCCGGCCTGGGCCGGATGAACCTGTACCAGACCCGCTTCCGGCACCAAATAGCCTTGTACGGTTTCCTTGCGGGTGTAGGTGCCCAGGACCAGGTAGGCCACCAATGCAACGAGCGTCAAAACTATAGCTATCGTTACCATAGCCATTGACAGTGGCTGGGTGAGAATCACATCACCCCAGAGCCGCTCCCGCTGGTGGTTGAGGGCTTCTTCACGAAACAAGGGCTGGTTCATCTCTTCCCCACCCAGCGGTTGAAGGCTTTCATCCGGTCTTCGTCGAGCGATCCGCCCAGGCGGTGTAGGCGGGCCAGGGCGAGGATCAGGTCAAAGCGGGCGTCGTTGAGTGTTTCTATCGCCGCAAAGTGCTCCCGGCGGGCGCGGACCACATCCACGAGGTCGCGGACCCCTGCCCGATAGCCCTTTTCCGCCGTGGTAACCGCCAACTCCTGTGCGGACACCGCTTCCTCAGCCGCGGTTATGGCCCGTTGTTGAATCCGTACGGCGTGGAACTGTGTCTTTATGCCGTTGAATACGTCCTGGCGTACCTGCCGGTGCCTGCCTTTGGCCTGGCCATAACGGTGCGATGCCTCACGCCGGTCGGCGACGAGGCGACCACCCGAGTACAGTGGCATTTCCAGTTGCACGCCGATGGTGGCTGTATTGGTTGCGAGTTGGTCACCGCCGCGTATGCCGGCATCGGCGGCGCTGGCCGCATCGTGCTGATAGCTCAGGTCGAGGGAGAGCCGCGGATAGCGCGCGGATTGTGCGGCCGAGGCTTCTTCTCGTGCCGCTTGGCGTGCTCGACGAACCTTTCGTAACCTGGGGTTGGTCGCTTGTGCGCGATTGAGCCATTGTGACAAAGGGAAGCTGTCATCCAACGACGGGAGGGCGGAAGGAAGCAAGGCTTGGATACGTGGCAAGGGCTTGCCAGCCATTGATTCCAACTTCCGCAGGCGCTGGTCGACCCGCTCTTCTGACCGGATAAGCGAAACCTCGACCCGCTTGGTCTCTGCCTTGATTTCCTGGACTTCCAGGAGGGAGGCGGTGCCGGCGTCCAGCTCCCTTTCAATCCGTTCCCGCTGGCGCCTGGCGGCCTTCAGCTCAGCTTCCCGCGTCAGGCGCTGGCTTTGGGCGCGCAGGGCCTCGAAATAGGCCTCGACCACGCGTAGCCGGAAGCGCTGCAGCGTCTGCCGGAACCGCGCTTCCGCGCTTCTGGCCTCAGCCTTTCCGGCCCGGTATGCGTACCAGCTTTCCAGATTGAACAGCGGTTGTGACAGCGTCGCCTGGTAGATCTCGCGAGGAAAGTGCTCGTCCGAGGCGGGAACGACACCTGTAACCCCCTCCGAACGCTGTTCCAGCCGGGCATACTCGGCGGAAACCGTTAGGGAAGGCAGCAACCTAGAGCGTGACCGGGCAAGTACCTGCCTTTCCGCCCGAAGCCGTTCACGGGCGGCCTGCAGTTCCGGGGCGTGCTCCAGGGCAAGCTGGTAGACAGTCAACAAGTCCGGTGTGTTAGCTGCTTTCGCCATGCTGGTGCCGCTGCACAGGAGAGCAAGCGTGCCCAGCACGACGGTCATGGTGTTCCTTTCCATAACCTTCGTCGTCCGTGACAGTCGCAATATCTAGCCAGTGAAAGCCTCGTGCTTGTCGGGCGACGGACTGTAGGTTTGCGGATAGGCGATATTCAATAGGGGATAAAGAAGGGTTGAGAGTGTTGTGATTGATGTCACAGTAATGCATCTCATTCGCAAAACCTGTCACACGTGACAGTTGTCCACGCTTGGAAGTCTGATCTACGGTCATCGCGCTGCTGTTCGACCGGTCGCAGGAGCAACAGTCTTTGGATGTTGAACGATTTGGACCAAGGAGAAACCAGCATGCGTGAATTGGACATGCAGGAAGTGGAGCGAGTTAGTGGCGGTGTGGATTGGGGAGCCGTTGGAGCGGGTCTTGGATCCGTGGGGCTTGGTGTCGCGATCGCTGGAACGCCTGTCGGTTGGGTGGGCGCGACCGGCGCGACGCTATTCTCATTCGGAGGAGGCTACGCAATTGGGCATGGATTATGGATTGATGAACGAGGTTGATGAATCAATCTTTTTAAGCGCCCCTTTTTGAAGGGGCGCTTACGTTCAGTAGTTGGTTGATCGGGATGAAAATGTATCTCTTGCTGGTTTTGGTTGCCACGTTGGTGTTTGTGGGCGTCTTTTGGTTTTTTGGGTGGGTGGAGTCGCAGGGGGAGCATAAGAGTAATATGTTCTTTTTCTTTGTTTGTATCTCAATAATTATGGGGGTTTTTGCCGCTATTTATAGCTCTACGTCTGGATAACGGGTCTCGTGAGTACGTCTCTTTGTTTTTTCTGACCTGTAGCCCTGCGTTGTCCGGAAGATTTTGCGGTCATTTTAAATGACCTTGGTTCAGTGCGATTATCGCCAGAGGGACGCTTTGAAATAGGCTTGCTAGAGTTTAAAAATCAAGTGCAACGTCTTTTTGATGAATCGATTGAGCTCTTGGACCATTGCCTCCTCAGACGCGTGCCAGCCGAATGTTTTGCGCAGTCGCTGATTGAGCAATCGGGCGATGTCGTTGAGCTGCGCCTGGCTGACCTCGGTGAGATCCATGTGTAGCTTTCCCTGTCAATCACCGGTTTTTGGAGCCCTCGGGCTGTCGGGACAGACACGCGATGGGTGGCATATCGCGCAGCTATTCGTTGGTACGCCGCTCGTTGGCGATTCGGGTGCGGCGGTAGGTGGGTTGCTCCAGCGACAGCGCCAGGATTCGTCCTGCGACCTGCGACCTGCGAGGCGACGCGATGCCGGAGTGAGTTGCACGGTCCGCGCTTCTCCTCGGGCAGCGCGACCTCACCGCCGATCTGGAAGGCGAGGCGCACCTCGTAAAGTTGTCGTGGTGATAGCCCATCATCTTGCAGGCCCGGGAAACGTTGACGAGCTCCTCGGGGAGTCGCAGCGGCGAGCGCTTGTGCTTGTAGCCGCTTAGTGCGAGCGGTCATCGGGTGTTCTCCCGGTCAGACTGGCTTGGTTTGGCGACTACCATTCCAACCGGAGACCCCGGCGCCCGCCCCGCGGCCTATCAGCGGGGCGGAGCTGCCGAAACTATACTCAATTACCCTAGTAGTAAGGGGTCCCGCTACGGATTTTTTAAACTCGCAGCAACAGGTATTCCCGCTCCCAGGAGCTGATCACCCGGGCGTAGGCGAGGTGCTCGGTGCGCTTGACCGAGAGGTAGGTGCGGGTGAAGTGATCGCCGAGGAGCTCGGCGATTTCCTCGCAACGCTCAAGCGCGTCCAGGGCGCGGCCCAGGTCCGCCGGCAGGTGGTGGCCGACGCGGTAGGCGGAGTCGCGCAGCGGCGGGCGCGGCTCGAGTTGCTGGACCATGCCCAGGTAGCCGCAGGCGAGGGAGGTCGCCATCAACAGGTAGGGGTTCACGTCCGCGCCGGCGAGGCGGTTCTCCACCCGAGTGCCCGCGGGGTCGGAATGGGGTACCCGCAGGCCCACGGTGCGGTTGTCGTAGCCCCATTCGGTGTTGATCGGCGCGGAGGTGTTGGTGATGTTGGGCAGCAGCCGCCGGTAGCTGTTCACGTTGGGGGCGAACAGCGCGAGCGCGTGGGGCAGGTAGCACTGCAGGCCGCCGATGAAGTGGCGGAATAGCGCGCTCGGCTGGCCGTCGCTGCCGGCGAAGACGTTCTCGCCGGTGCGCACATCACGGATGCTCTGGTGCAGGTGCATGGCACTGCCCGGCTCGTTTTCCATGGGCTTGGCCATGAATGTGGCGTACATGCCGTGGGCCAGGGCCACCTCGCGCAGGGAGCGCTTGAAGTAGAAGACCTGATCGGCGAGATCCAGCGCGTCCCCGTGCTGGAAGTTGATCTCCATCTGCCCGGAACCCTCTTCGTGGATGAGGGTATCGATGTCGAGCTCCTGGACCTCGCAGTAGTCGTACATCTGCTCGAACAGCGGGTCGAACTCGTTGACCGCGTCGATGCTGTAGGCCTGATGGCCGATCTCGCGCCGGCCGGAGCGGCCCACCGGGGGCTCCAGGGGGTAGTCCGGGTCGGTATTGGTCTGGACCAGGTAGAATTCCATCTCCGGGGCCACCACCGGGCGCCAGCCGCGTGCCGCGTAGAGATCCAGCACGCGTTTCAACACGTAGCGCGGGCAGCACTCCACCGGATCGCCGTTCAGGTAGTAGCAGTCGTGGATGAGCTGCGCGGTGGGCTCGTGGGCCCAGGGCACCAGGCGGCACGTCGCCGGGTCGGCGACCAGCTCCATGTCCATCTCGATGGGGTTCCAGACCCGGTCCTCGTCGTCGGGATAGTCGCCCGTGGCGGTCTGGATGAAGATGGAGTCCGGCAGCCGGGGGCGGCCGCCCTTGAGGTACTTGAGCGCGGGCAGGATCTTGCCCTTGGGCGTGCCCGTGATGTCGGGCAGCAGGCACTCGACCTCGGTAATCCCGTTGCGGTTGAACCAGTCGGTTAGCGAGTCATCGCTCGTCGCGGCACACATAAATCACCTGGGACCCTGCTTGGTCCATTGTGGTGGTTGGCGATCGGGCGCCCGCGGACCAGCGGGCGCCCCTTCGATCAGCGGGACTGGACTTCCGTCCAGAGCTGTTGACTGAACTTGAGATCGTCACCCTTGAGGCTCGGGGTGAACGCGAGTGTGTCCATCTGCTCCGGCGTCGGCGTGACCGGCGGCTTCTGGAGGATCGGATCGAGCTTCTCCACCGCCGCTTCGTTGGGGCTGGAGTAGTAGGTGTAGTTGGAGAGCTTCGCGCCCATTTCCGCGCTCAGCATGAAGTTGATGAATGCATGCGCGAGCTCCGGGTGTGGGGCTTCCTTGGGAATGACCATGTTGTCCACCCACAGCTCGGTACCTTCCTCGGGCAGCATGAACCCGATGTTCTCGTAGGCTTCCGGATCCTCGCTCTTGTAGAAGATGTAGTCGCCGTTGTAGGTCATGCCGGCATGGACCGATCCACGGGCGATCTGCTGGAGGACGGGCGTACCCTGGATGAAGCCGGAGAAGTTGTCCCGGCGCTTGGTATCCAGCACGAGTTTGGCGGCGCTTTTGAGCTCGTCGCGGCCGGTGCAGTCGTAGCCGTGGCCCAGGTAGGCGCAGGCGGCGCCGAAGACCACCTGGCCGTCGGTCTGTAGCGCGAACGGCTGCTCGCCGTTGAACTCGGGGTCGAAGAGCACCGACCAGCTCTTCGGGGCCTCGCCCAGCGTCTCCTTGTTGTAGACGATGCCCGTGGTGCCCCATTGGTACGCCACGGTGTATTCGTTGCCCGGATCGTAGCTCGGGTCGCGGAACTTGGGCATGAGGTTGTCGATGTTGGGTATCTGCTCGTGGTCGAGCGGCTGCAGCAGACCGGTCTCGATCAGCCGCGGAATGAAGTAGTTGGACGGCACCACGACGTCGTACTGACTACTGCCGCCGGCGCGCAGCTTGGCGAACATCTCGCCGTTGGAATTGAAGTAGTTCTCGACGACTTCGACACCGTGCTCCTTCTCGAATGCCTCGATGATCGCCGGGTCCATGTACTGCGACCAGTTGAACAGGTACAGCGTGTCCGCCTCTTGTGCGTGCGCTGCGCCGGCGGCGGCCAGACCGGCGACCGCGGCGGCGATCAGGGCTGTGCGTTTCGAATGTGACATGGCTGCTCTCTCCTCGTGGGTCGTCGTTCTGAAAGAGTCGTTTTCGCGGCTCATCCGCGCACCGGCCGCGCCCGCTGGATGGCGAAGCTGATCACGGCGGCGGTGAATACCGCGGCGATCATGAGCGTGGCGATGGCGTTGACTTCGGGGGTGATGCCTTTCTTGATCGCGCTCCAGACGTAGATCGGCAGCGTGGTGCTCTCCGGCCCGGCAGTGAAGAAGCTGATCACGAAGTCGTCGATGGACAGGGTGAACGCCAGGAAGAACGCCGAGATGATGGCCGGGCGCAGCACCGGCACGATGAAGTAGCGTGCGCGCTGGATGGGGTTGGCGTAGAGGTCGTTGCAGGCCTCGAAGAGCTGCGGATCGAGCCCCACCAGGCGGGAGTAGACCAGTAGCGCCACGAACGGCACCTGGAAGGTGACGTGGGCGATGATCATCGTTCCCAGTCCCGGCTCGAGGATGCCGAAGGCCTGGTGCAGGGAGACGAAGAAGGTCATCTCCGAGATGCCGTAGACGATGTCCGGCATCACGATGGGCAGATAGATGAACCAGATCAGCCAGTTGAGCCGGAGGTGGCGGTACTTGTACATGCCGTAGCCAACGAGCGTGCCGAGCACCGTCGCCAGCGTCGATGAGGCGACTGCCAGTACCAGACTGTTCTGGAACGCCGCGATGATCACGTCGTTGCTGAATAGCCGCTGGTACCATTTCAGCGAGAATTCGGTGAGCCGCGCCGCCGAGTTGGCCTCGTTGAAGGAGAACAGCACCACTACCGCGAGCGGGGCATAGAGGAAGGCGAGCGTCAGGTACCAGAACACCCCGAGCCCGCGCTGGAATCCCGTGCGTTTCACAGTACCACCTCCTGGTCGCCGCCGAGTCGGCGCCCGACGCGACGCAATACCTGCAGTCCGGCCAGGGTGGCGGCGATCATGATCATCGCGCCCGCGGCGCCGAGGGGCCAGTTGGCGGCCTCGGAGAACTGGCGGGCGACGAGGTTGCCGAGCATCATGGCCTTGCCGCCGCCGAGTAGCTCGGGGATGACGTACATGCCGAAGGCGGGAATCGAGACCAGTACGGTACCGGCCATCAGGCCCGGCAGCGTCTGCGGCAGCACCGCGTGAATGAATGCGCGCACCGGGTTGGCGAAGAGATCCCGTGCCGCTTCCACCTGAGCCATGTCGAGCTTCTCGAATGCCGCGTACAGCGGCAGCACCATGAACGGCAGGAAGTTGTAGACCAGCCCCACCACCACGGCGAACTGCGACGGGAAGAGCCCCATCTGCGGGTCGGCGAAACCCACGGCGGCGGCCAGGTTGGACACGGGCGTATTGGGCGCGAGGATGTTCATCCAGCCCACCGCGCGGATCACCTGGTTGGTCCAAGACGGCACCACCACGGCCAGCAGCATCAGGGGGCGTACGTGTGCCGGGCGGGTGGTGATGTAATAGGCCACCGGATAGGCGATGGCGATCACCAGCGAAGTGGCGAGCGTGGTCTGCCAGACCGAGCGCAGCAGGGTGTAGAGATTCCCCGGGCTCCATCCGAGGAAGCCGAAGCCGGCGAGCTCGTGGAACGCCTGGGTGGTCAGGGGCATCTGCGGCAGGCCGTAGGCGCCGTTGGTCATGAAGGCGATGCCCATGAGGTAAGCGCTGGGCAGCACCAGGAAAACCACGATCCAGACGATGCCGGGGGCGATGGTGGCGAGCAGGTGCCAGGTGTCGCGGCCCAGGCGTGGTGCGGCGGCCGGTTGTGGAGTGGCGGCGATCTGCATGGCAGCGACCCTCAGTCGTCGAGCGTTACCACGCCCTCGGGCGCGATCTCGAGCGTGACGGGCTCCCCCACGTCGAACAGCGCCTGACCGCGGTTGTTGCAGGTGGCGGTGATCTGCGTTTCGCCGCAGGCGAGGCGGTACTCGGCGACACTGCCCCGGTAGAGACGCTCGTCGACACGGGCGGCGAGACGATTGGGCCCCGGTTCGTGGCCGGCAATGAGCTCCAGGGTTTCCGGGCGGATGAGCGCGTGGCCGCCGTCGCCGAAGTTGCCCTGGAGGGTGCCGAGATCGGTGGTGAGAGAGCCCTCGCCCCGGTCGCGCACCGCGAAGAGGTTGGTGTGGCCCATGAAGCGGGCCACGAACAGGTTCTCCGGGTGCTCGTAAACCGTTTGCGGCGGCCCCACCTGCTGAATGCGGCCCCCGTTCAACACGGCGATGCGGTCGCTCATCACCATGGCCTCCTGCTGGTCATGGGTGACGAATACGAAGGTCATGCCCAGGCGCTTCTGGGTGCGCAGCAGCTCCACCTGCAGCTCGCTGCGCAGACCCGCATCCAGCGCCGACAGCGGCTCGTCGAGCAACAGCACGTCCGGCTCGTTGATGAGCGCCCGGGCGAGGGCTATGCGCTGGCGCTGACCGCCGGAGAGCTGGTCGATGCGCCGGTCGAGCAGCTCGCCGATCTTGATGAATGCTGCGGTCTCCTCGACCTTGCGCTGCGCCTGTTTCTTGTCCACACCGCGCATGCGCAGGCCGAAGGCGATGTTCTCGCGCACGTTGAGGTGGGGAAACAGCGCGTAGGACTGGAAGACGGTGTTGACGCTGCGCTTGTGAGGCGGGATGGCGGTGACCGGCTTCTCGCCGATTTTCAGCTCCCCCGCGTTGGGGCGTTCCAGCCCGGCGAGGATACGTAGCAGCGTGGTCTTGCCGCAGCCCGATGGGCCGAGCAATGTGAAGAACTCGCCGGCCTCGACGTCCAGGTCCACGGCGTCGAGGGCGATCACTTCCGGGCCGAAAGCCTTGGTCAGCCCACGCAGGGTGATGGACGAGGCGGAACGGGCTCCGGCGCCGGTTGCCGCGGGTGCCGCGGCGCGCTCGTGCGCGTCCGCCGCACCCGATCGGGCGCCGGTGAAGGTGGCTTCCGCAGTCATGGGCATTCTCTCCTCCTCGCGTGTGCGAAGTCTCGTTATGGTCAGATCAGGTCGCGCATGCGGTAGAAATTGGTGGCGAGCACCAACAGCGGTGTGCGCAGGCGCTCTCCGCCCGGAAAGCGTTGATGGCGCAGGCGGCTGAGCAGGTCGAAGCGTTCCGCCTGGCCGCCGATGGCCTCGGCGAGCAGCCGCCCGGCGAGGCCGGCCAGCGCCATGCCCTGGCCGGAGTAACCCTGGGCGAAGTAGACGTTGCTGCCCACGCGCCCGAAGTGCGGGGCGCGGTTCAGGGTGATGCCCACGCGCCCGCCCCAGCGGTGGGTGACGTGGATGCCTTCGAGCACCGGGAACACCCGCGCGAGCTTTGCTTCCATGCGCTCGCGCAGCCGCCGTGGCTCGCGGCCGTTGTAGCTCACCTGGCCGCCGTAGAGCAGGCGGCGGTCGGCGGAGAGGCGGTAGTAGTCGAGCACGAAGTTGGCGTCGGAGACGGCGTCGTCGTAAGGCAGAGTGTTCGCCACCTGGTGCTCGGTGAGCGGCTCGGTGGCGATGATGTAGTTGCTCACCGGCATGATGCGCCCGCGTAGCGCCGGTTCCAGGTCACCACCGAGGTAGGCGTTGCCGGCGAGCACCACGAAATCGGCATCCACGCGCCCCTCGGCGGTGGTCACGCGGGCGGGCGAACCACGTTCCAGCCCAGTCACGGCGCTGCCCTCGTGAATCTCCGCGCCGGCGCGTTGGGCGGCAGCGGCGACGCCCAGAGTGTAGTTCAGTGGGTGGAGATGACCGGCCTCGGGTTCGTGCAGGCCGCCGATGTAGGCGTTGCTTCGGACCCGCTCGTGGAGCGCTTCCCGGTCGAGCCAGTGCAGGCCATGGTAGCCGTAGACCTCGGCCATCTCGCGCTGCCAGGCTTGGAACTCACGCAGGTGGCGGGGCTTAAGGGCGGCGTGGACCGCGCCCCACTTGAGATCGCAGGGAATGTCGTGGCGCTCGACGAGCTCCGCGGTGAGCCGCACCGCTTCGCGTGACATTTCCCACGCCTGCTGCGCGCCGGCGGTGCCCACGGCATTGGCGATGACCTTCAGGTCCGTGCCGAATCCCGGCATGATCTGCCCGCCGCTGCGCCCGGAAGCGCCCCAGCCGATACGCTGGGCCTCCAGCAGCTTCACGCGGTAGCCGCGCTCGGCGAGATGCAGCGCTGCCGCGCTACCGGTGACGCCACCGCCGACGACACAGACATCGGCACGGTGCGTACCGTGCAGTGGTTCAGTATTGCTGAGCGACACGCGCTGGGTGTCGCGATAGTACGAATCGACGTAAGCAGCCATGTAATCCGTCCGAGAGTTTGTCTCGTGGAACTTTGTATTTAGCTACCGACCGGCCACTTGACGACTCGCTTTGTGATCACATTTACCCGTCCACTTGGATGCTGTCAATCCTCCGCGGGCAATCTCCGATGAGCCGGCGGACGTGCGTAGAGAGCGTCGAGGAACGTCTCCAGCACCAGGTGTGGCCGTCGGCCGCGGCGCGTGATGGTGCTGTAGTCCACCTGGTAGTGCCAGGCGTCCGGGCGCAGCGCGCGTAGCCGCCCCTCGTCGACCCATCGCGCGGCGAAGTGCTCGGGCAGGAAGCCGATGTATCGCCCGGTGAGCACCAGGAAGGCGATACCTTCCCGGTCCGTTGCGGTTGCCGTGCCCTGTAGCGGCTCGTGGCAGCGCTGGCCGTCCGGGGGGAGCGCGAAGGAGGGCACCACCGCGTCGGCTGCCGCGAGCTCGGCATCGGAGATCCCGGCGTCGTCGCGCTGGAACAGGGGATGCGCCTCGCCACAGTAGAGCTGTACCGTCTCGCCGTAGAGCGGACGGTAGTCGAGACCGGCCAGCGGGCCGATGGTCGGCACCACGCCCACGTGGAGGTGGCCGTCCATGACCCCCACCTCCACCTCGCTCGGTGGGATCATGTGGATGTTGATGCGTACCTCCGGTCCGGCCTCCTTGAGCGCGGCGAGGGCGTGGGTGATGCGCATGTGGGGAAGGCTCACCAGGTTGTCGGTGATGCCGATGTTGAGCTCGCCGCGCAGGTGGCGATGCAGGGCGTTGACTTCGGTGCGGAAGGTCTCCATCGCCGCGAGGAGCTGCAGCCCTGCGCGATAGACCTCGCGGCCCTCCTCGGTGAGGGCGAAGCCCGAGCGCCCGCGCTGGCAGAGCTTGAGCCCGGTGCGCGCTTCGAGATCCCCCATGTGGATGCTGATGGCCGAGCGGCTGATGCCGAGCACCGCCTCCGCCGCGGTAAAACCGCCGCTGTCCACCACCGCCTTGAACACGCGGATCAGGCGCAGGTCGAAATCACTGATCTGGCCGAGCTGGGCGCCCTGACGTCTACTCATATGCACACCGGAAATTGTGATACCAAATTCGTTTACCAATTCTTAACGTAATCGCCAACTCGTGCCACTCCTCCCCCGACCGTTCACGTTAACCGGGACTAACGTGAAGGTGCGCAGTCCGGGATTTAACCGGCGCATTGCCCGCAGTAGCGTGCTTATAACGCCCCGTATCGCCGAGAGGAGGAGGAGTCATGAGTAATACCGCACGCCTGCATCCGGCCGTGAGCGATCTCGATGCCCGCGCCGACGCGCTCACCGCGGAACAGCTCGATGCCTACTGGATGCCGTTCACCGGCAACCGCCAGTTCAAGGACAGCCCGCGGCTGATTACCGGCGCGCGGGGCTGTCACTACACCGCCAAGGGGGGCCGGCGGGTGTTCGACAGCCTCTCCGGCCTGTGGTGCTCGAGCTTCGGTCACGGCCGTGAGGCCATCGCCGAGGCCATTGGCCGTACCGCTGCCGAGCTCGACTACGCACCCCCGTTTCAGTTCGGCCACCCCCTCGCCTTCGAGCTCGCCGCGCGTGTGCGCGATCTCACGCCGGTGGGGCTCGATCACGTGTTCTTCACCAACTCCGGTTCCGAGGCGGTGGATACCGCGCTCAAGGTCGCCCGCGCGTACTGGCACCGCCGGGGTGCCCCGGAGAAGACGCGATTGATTGGCCGTGTGAAGGGTTACCACGGCGTGAACTTCGGCGGCGTCAGCGTGGGCGGTATCGAGCCCAACCGAACCGGTTACGGCGATCTGCTCGCCACGGACCATCTGCCCCATACCCTGCTGGAGGAGAATCGCTTCAGTCGCGGTGTGCCCGAGCACGGTGCGGAGCTCGCCGACGCCCTGGAGGAGAAGATCCTCGCCCATGGCGCGGACAATGTCGCCGCGGTGATCGTCGAGCCCATGAGCGGGTCCGCGGGCGTGATCGTGCCGCCCAAGGGGTATCTCGAGCGCCTGCGCGCCATTTGCGATCGTCACGATATCCTGCTGATCTTCGACGAGGTGCTCACCGGTTTCGGCCGCATCGGGGCGTCCTTCGGCGCCGAGCGTTTCGGCGTCCGCCCGGACATCATGACGCTCGCCAAGAACCTCACCAACGGTGCCATGCCCATGGGGGCGACCGTGGTGAGTGATGCCATTTACCAGGCATTCATGGAAACCGGCGGCCCCGAGTACCAGATCGAGTTCTTCCACGGCTACACCTATTCCGCGCATCCGATTGCCTGCGCAGCAGGCCTGGCCGCTCTCGACATCTACGAGAAGGAGCGCATGGTCCAGCGCGCGGCGGAGCTGGCGCCGTACTTCGAGGAGCAGGTCCACAACCTGCGCGGACTGCGCCATATCACCGACATTCGCAACCTGGGCCTCGCCGCCGCCATCGAGATCGAGACCGTCGACAACGAGCCCATGCGCCGCCCGTGGGGCATCTCCATGGCGGCCTGGGAACGGGGCGTGTACCTGCGTTTCGGCGGCAACACCCTCCAGCTCGGCCCGCCGTTCATTACCGAGCGCGCGCAGATCGACGAGCTGTGCAATGTGCTCGCGGACGTCATCCCGGCGGTGAAGTGACGCGGAACGCGGTTGCCGGTGAGGATTCCGCGAGCTGCGGAGGGTGTTCGGGTGTCACGATGGAAGGCAAGGGGGCGCGATGGGCCGGGAGACGCTGTGAATACCTCAGCTTCGGCGGCTGGAAGCGCTCGCGCTTAGGCGTGCTTCACGCCCACGGCCCGGAGGCGGAGCGCTTCTATACCCGGATGGAGACCGTTAGCCAGCGCTGGCCCAAGGGCGCGCGCGAGGCGGGCAACCAGTTCGTGATGCCCACCATGGTGTAGGCGAGCCCAAAGCTGAAAGCTGAAAGTTGAAAGTTGCGGGTGGCGGCTGCCGTGCATCGCTTTGAGGCGGTGCACGGCGCCGCCACTTGCATCTTGCCACTCGCTGTTGCCTAGCGCTCAGCATCCGCGGTGACGATGTCGCCCTTGGTGGAGCCGATGATCTCCACCAGCTCGCGGGTTTCGCGTTCCGGCACGTCGTGTTCGGCGAGCACGTCCCGGAAGATTGCCACCATCCGGTCCCACTCGCGCTCGGTGATGTTCAGGTGAGCGTGGGAGGCCGCCATGGAACGGCCACGATACTCGCAGGGACCGCCGGTGACCTCGCACACCATCGAGGTTACCCGGTACTTGAGATAGGGAGCCGGGACCCGCTCCCGGGCGGCAGCGATGGCCGGATTCCGGTTGAGCAGCTCATCCGGGAGCATGGCCTCGATGAAGTCGTCCACAACTACCGAGATGGGCCCGAGCCCGCCCAGGCGATCGTAGAGAGACCGCTCGTCGTCGTTGCCCTGGCCGAATGCCAGCGCGGGGAGCGTGAGGCAAAGAGCGAGAAACGTCGCGGTTGCCTGGCGGCGTAGGTGGGTCGCAGCCATTTTCGTCTCCTCCTTCGGGGCATCACCCCGTGTCATCGAATGTAACGAGCCGGTGCCTGTTCGGTCTGCGCGGATCGCGAGCGGGTCTCGTCTCACCCGGGGTCGGTCAGCCGGTTTGGCGTCTTCCGGCGCAGGCGGCCGTCGTGAAGCACCGCTGCGGCGAGCAGCAGGAAGCCGGCGAGCTCCACCTCCAGCCGGTAGTCCACGAGCAGCGCGTAGAGAATCAGCCCGCCGCCGGCGAGCGCGCCAACACCGGGCAGCATTCCGCGGTGCATGCGGTAACCGGGGAGAACGGCGAGCACGGTGAGCACCGTGAAGAGCGTGATGGCGCCGCTCCAGACGGCGTCGTCGAGCACCAACCGCGCACCCACCAGCGGCAGCAGCAGGGTCAGTGCCAGCACGCCGTAACAGCTCAGCACGGCCAGCCCCATGGCGGCGGCGCCGATCGCGCCGCGCAGCCACAGCCGTGCGAGCGAGCGCCCGGAGAAAACCCGCAGTGCGCTCACGGCCGTGCCCCCCCGGTGCCGCGCTATGCCCGGGGCCGCTTCGCCGTGATGCTCCACGAGCTCGAGGGCATGACCACGCCCTCCTGCCCGTAGTAAGGAGCCAGGGCCTCGCGCATCGCGTGCTCGATCTTCCCACGCTGACGCTCGGCCTCCTCGCCCGCCTCACGGAAGACTTCCCCGGCGGGCCCGATGGCCAGCTGAAAGCGCACGGCATTCTCCAGCGAGGCGCCCACGGTGACGGGGCCGTCGATTCGCTCGAAGTGAACGCTGTCGAAACCGGCGATTTCCAGCTGCTTGGAGACCATCTCGGGATTGGCCATGGAGAACGGTCCGGGGCCGCAGGTGCGGGCGTCGTCGCCGGGCGGCTCCAGAAAATCGAGTACCACCTGCTTGGGCAGGCCCAGCCAGGGGTTGTCGTCGATGGTCCGCCAGACGATGAAGATCAGCTCGCCGCCGGGGCGCAACCCGCGGCGAATGTTGCGCATGGCGGCCACGGGGTTCTCGAAGAACATCATCCCGAAACGCGAGAAACACAGGTTGAAAACCGGCTCGAAGGGGTAACGTTCCACGTCCGCGGCCTCGAAGCGGACGTTGCGCACGCCGGCGGCTTCGGCGTCGCTTCGCCCCGCCTCCAGGAACTGCTCGACGCAATCCAGCCCCAGGACGAACCCGTCCGGCCCGGTTTTGCGGGCGAGCTGGATGGCAGTGTCGCCCCAGCCGCAGCCCACGTCGACGATCTGCGCGCCCGGCTGGACGCGGAGCGTTTCCAGCGGTATGCGGCTGTGGTAGCTCAGGCCATTCTGGAGAATCTCGCGAAAGCGGTTGAACTTCTCGGCGAGCGTGTCGTTCCAGAACGCCACGTAGGGGGTTTGTTCGGTGGTGGCTTCGACGGTCTGGTTCATGGTTCTCTCCTCCCGGCTTTGTATGTCCCGCCCGGTGCCGTATCGGGCGGTCGCCGCCAAGGACGCAGCGCAGGCGCGGATTGTTCCCGGGCCGGAGGCGGGAACCGTTCGGGCGCCGCATGCGTCCCTGGTCACGGGCGCTGTGCCAGCGCTGCGGCGTTGGCGATGGACTTCCGGGCCGGCAGCGCGCATGGTGCAAGGAGGCCTCGCCGCGGGCAGCCGGATCACGCCGTAAGGCGTCGCGGAGGGAGCTCCATGCCAGGAGCGAACGCTGACAAGCCACGATGCACCGAGCAGCGGCGCCGGTTGTTCCAGCGGGAAGTCGAGCGTCTGACCGACCGGCTGTACGGCACCGCGCTGCGGCTTACCCGTCATCCCGACGATGCCGAGGACGTGGTCGCGGAGGCCGTTGGCCGGGCCTGGAGCCGGCTGGACGAGCTACGCGATCCGCAGCAGCTCGAAGGGTGGCTGTTCCGGATACTGAACAACACGTTCATCAGCCTCTGGCGCCGCAGACGTTGCCGCCAGGATCGGGAAACCGAGCTGGATACCCAGGCTCAGGAGGCCGTCGAAGCGGGGCAGTTCTCGCTGTTCCAGCAGTTGCACCAGCCGTTTCTGCTGTGGTGGGGTACTCCGGAAGACCGGGTTGTCAATGGCTTGCTGCGCGAGGACATCCAGCGCGCGCTGGATGCTCTCCCCGACGCATTCCGGGTGATCATGGTGATGGTGGAGGTGGAGGGCTTTACGTACCGGGAAGTCAGCGAAACACTGGATATCCCGCTGGGTACCGTGCGTTCCCGCCTCAGCCGCGCCCGTTCGCTGCTCCAGGCCTCGCTGTGGGAACAGGCCCGGGAAGCGGGCTTGGTTCATGGCGCCCGGCAGTCGCCCGCCGGCGCGCATGGAGGTGATCGATGAGCGTGCACGACATCGATTGCGAGGCGGTCATCGAGCAGCTGTTCGACTTTCTCGACCGGGAGCTGGACGAGGAGCTCAGCGCCCGCATTGACCATCACCTGCAGCGTTGCCGGGACTGCTTCTCGCGTGCGGAGTTCGAACGCCGGCTGCGGGCCCGGGTTGGCGAGGCCGCGGAGCAGGAGGCACCGGAGAGGCTGCGGCGGCGTCTTCGTGCGCTGATGGACACGTTCTGAGGCAGGCTGCCGCGCGGGGAGGGAAGCCGCCATGGTCGCCATACTCGGTTACTCCCGCGAGCAAATCCTCGCCGCCGTCCAGGACATGTACACGGCGGTCGCCAGGCGCCCGGATGTTCCTTTTCACTTCCCGGTGGGACGTTCCGCCGCGAGTGTGCTGGGCTACTCGTCGGAGCAGCTGGACTCGTTGCCGCCGTCGTTGCTGGAGTCGTTCGCCGGCGTCGGCTATCCCTTTCGTGCCGGTGCGGTGAGGCCCGGAGACACCTGTGTGGACATCGGCGCCGGCGCCGGCGTCGACACCCTGATCGCAGCGCAGCAGGCTGGCCCGTCCGGCCAGGTCATCGCCGTGGACGTGACGCCGGCCATGTCACGAAAGCTCCAGCGCACCGCCAGCGAGGCCGGCATCGACAACGTCGCTGCGGTCGAGGCTTCCGCGGAATCCCTGCCGCTGGTCGATGCCTGCGTGGACAGCATTACCAGCAACGGCGCATTCAACCTGATTCCGGACAAGCGCCGTGCGGTGACGGAAGCGTTTCGCGTGCTGCGCCCCGGAGGGCGGTTGCAGATCGCTGACGTGGTCATCGGCAGGCCGGTGACCGTCGACTGCCATTCCGATCCGCGATTGTGGGTGGAATGCGTGGTAGGGGCGACTATCGAGGAGCGGTTCCTGGCCTTGTTCCGTGACGCCGGCTTCGAGGACATCCGGGTTCTGCGCCGATTCGACTATTTTGCCCACAGTCCCAGCCGGCAGACGCGCGAGATCGCCGCCTCCTTCGATGCCCGCGCCGTGGAGGTGGTCATGCGCCGCGGCAAGCGCAAGCCGACGTGGCTGTGGCAGTGGCTGCGCCGGCTTGATCCGCGGCGAATGGCCGTCTCGCTGTGGCGGCGCGGGTTGGCCGGCGTAGCCGTTCTCGGCCTCGCGGTGCTGTCCTGCTACGGGGTCGTCGCCACCATGGGACTGTTGGCGCTGCTGGGGATCAGCATGGCCCTCAACGAGATCATCTGGGCGGGCACGATCGCCGTGTTCACCGTATTGGCCACATTGTGTATTGCCGCCGGCGCCAGACGGCATCGCTCGCTCGGGCCGCTCGCCCTGGCGGTCGCCGGGGCCGCCGGCGTGCTCTACACCCAGGTCGTCAGCTACCAGGTGCTGGTGGAACTCGCCGGATTCCTGTTGCTCGGCGGCGCGGTTGCCTGGGACGTATGGCTGCGCCGTCGCTGGCAGGCGCGCGTGCTCGGGCTCGAGTAGGGTCTCGGCAGGGCGTGTGACGCCGGAGCGGGGCCGACGGGGGCCAGGGAGCCCCCCCTTCGACGCCGCGCGCTCAGGCGGTGGCCGCCTGCCGGCCCACCGCCGCGTGGATGGCCTCGCGGAGGATGCCGCAGGCGCGGTCGACGTCCTCGTCGGTGGCGGTCAGCGGCGGCAGCAGGCGGATGACGTTGCCGTGGATGCCGCAGGAGAGCACCAGCAGGCCGCGTTCCCGGGCCGCGGCGACCACCGCACCGGTGTATTCCGGGGAGGGCCGGCCATCGTCGAAGAGCTCGAAGGCGACCATGGCGCCGAGGCCGCGCACGTCGCCGATGGCGTCCACCTCGCCGGCGACGGTCTTAAGCGTCTCGGTGAGGCGCTCTCCGATGGCGTTGCTGCGTGCAACGAGCCCTTCGTCATCGATGACGTCCAGCACCGCCAATGCCGCGGCCGCGGAGAGCGGGTTGCCGCCGTAGGTGCCGCCGAGCCCGCCGGCATGGGGGGCGTCCATGATCTCCGCGCGGCCGGTCACCGCGGCGATGGGCATGCCGCCGGCGAGGCCCTTGGCCATGGTGGTGAGATCCGGCGCCACCCCGCTGTGCTCCATGGCGAAGAGCCGGCCGGTGCGCGCGAAGCCGGTCTGCACCTCGTCGGCGATGAGCACGATGCCGTGGCGGTCGGCGATCTCGCGCAGGCCCTGGAGGAATTCCGCCGGCGCGGCGTAGAAGCCGCCTTCGCCGAGCACCGGCTCGATGATCATTGCGGCGACACGCTGCGGGTCCACGTCGAACTTCAGCAGCTCCTCCACCGAGCGCAGGGCGTCGGCGACGGAGACGTCGTGCACGTCATTGGGGTAGCGGGCGTGGTAGATCTCCGCCGGGGAGGGGCCGAAGCTGGTCTTGTAGGGGTGAACCTTGCCGGTCAGTCCCATGGTGAGCGTGGTGCGGCCGTGGAAGCCGCCGCCGAAGGCGATCACTGCGGAGCGCCCGGTGTACGAGCGGGCGATCTTCACGGCGTTCTCCACCGCCTCGGCGCCGGTGTTCACCAGCGCGGTCTTCTTGGCGAAGTCGCCGGGTACCAGCGCGTTGAGGCGTTCGGCGAGCTCGATGTAGGGCTCGTAGGCCAGCACGTGGAAGCAGGTGTGGGTGAACTGCTGGAGCTGCTGCTCTACGGCCGCCTGCAGCCGCGGATGGCGATGGCCGGTGTTCACCACGGCGATGCCGGCGGCGAAGTCGACGTACTCGCGGCCTTCCACGTCCCACACACGGGCGTTCTCGGCGCGCTCGGCGGCGACCGGATGAATGCTGCCCACGCCGCGTGCGACGGCGTTGGCGCGGCGCTCGAAGATCTCGTTGTTCGTGGTCATGACGGGGTCTCTCCTGGGTTCGTCTGTTGGTGATTGCGCGTCGGACGATGTCGGTAACCCGGCGGTCTTCTCGCGACACGTCCGCGGTCTCCGGGGTGACGGTTAACACCGAGGCAAGGGCCGGAGGCGGACGTTGCGGCGGGAGACGCGGTGAATCCGTCCCTGGACGCTCGAATGCCGCCGTCCGTGGCGGCATACGCTCCCGCCGCAACGCCCGCCTCCGGCCTCCGCAACCGCATCGGGCGCGTCCGCGAGCTTGGTGGCACGGCCGCGTTGGGTCCGGCACTTTGAACTTGAAACTTACGACTTGCCGCTTAGTAGCTGCGGCAGGCACTGCGTTGCGGCATCGACCCTGCCGGTCGCGGCTCCGGGTCCGCTGTTGTCAGTCAGCGGCTATTGAATACCCCCGAAGCACAGGTACTTGGTCTCCAGGTACTCGTCGATGCCGTGGTGGCCGCCCTCGCGGCCGAGCCCGGAGGCCTTCATCCCGCCGAACGGTGCCTCGGCAGCGGACATGAGCCCGGTGTTGATGCCCACCATGCCGTATTCCAGCCCCTCGGCGACCCGCCACAGGCGGGCGTTGTCACCGCTGAAGAGGTAGGCGGCGAGGCCGTACTCGGTGTCGTTGGCGAGCTGGACTGCCTCGGCCTCGGTGTCGAACCGGAACAGCGGTGCCACCGGGCCGAAGATCTCGTCGTTCGCGAGAGCCATGTCCGCATTCACGTCGGCGAGCACGGTAGGCTCGAAGAACGTGCCGCCCCGGTCATGGCGGCTGCCGCCGCAGAGCGTGCGCGCGCCCTTGTCGCGGGCGTCGCCGAGGAGGCGCTCGACCTTGTCGATGGCCGCCGAATTGATGAGCGGCCCCTGATCGACGCCTTCCTCGCGGCCATCGCCGACGGTGAGCCCCGCCTTCACCGCTTCGGCGAGACGCTCGGCGAATTCCCCGTAGATGCCGGACTGCACCAGGATGCGGTTGGCGCACACGCAGGTCTGGCCGGAGTTGCGGAACTTGGAGTCGATGACGCCCTGAATGGCGGCGTCGATGTCGGCGTCGTCGAAGATCAGGAAGGGCGCGTTGCCGCCGAGTTCCAGGGACAGCTTCTTGATGGTGTCCGCGCACTGCGCCATCAGCTTCCTGCCCACGGCGGTGGAGCCGGTGAAGGAGAGCTTGCGCACGGTGGGGCTGGCGCAAAGGGTTTCGCCAATGGGGGCGGGCTCGCCGGTGACCACGTTGAGCACGCCTGGTGGGATTTCCGCGCGATGCGCCAGCTCGGCGAGTGCCAGAGCCGTCAGCGGGGTGGCCTCGGCGGGCTTGACCACCATGGTGCAGCCGGCGGCGAGCGCCGGGGCGACCTTGCGCGTGATCATCGCCGCCGGGAAGTTCCACGGCGTGATCGCCGCGCACACGCCCACCGGCTCCTTGCTCACCGCGATCCGCCGGTCGGCCGCAGGGGTGGGAATGAGCTCGCCATAAGTGCGGCGGGCCTCCTCGGCGAACCACTCCACGTACGAGGCAGCGTAGGCGATCTCACCACGGGCCTCCGCCAGGGGCTTGCCCTGCTCGGCGGTCAGGATCTCGGCGAGGTCGTCCTGGTGGCTCAGGAGCAGCTCGTGCCAGCGGCGCAGCCGCGCCGCGCGCGCCTTGGCCGTGAGTGCCCGCCAGGCAGGATAGGCCCGTTCGGCGGCGTCGATGGCACGATGCGTCTCGGCGGCACCCATCGCTGCCACTGCAGCAAGGCGTTCGCCGGTGGCGGGGTCGTGGACTTCGAAGCTGGCGCCGCTGTCGGCGTCCCGCCAGGCACCGTCGATGTAGGCCCGTTCGCGCAACAGCGCGCCATCGGTGAGCTCGCGCATTATCTCCTCCCGTCTCGGATTCAGGGCTGCCGGCCGTACCGGTGTGTAGACGGCATTACAACGCATTTTGGCTCCTCCAATGGGGCCAATGCGTTAGACTAAACGGAACCAATCGCTTCGCCGTGGACGCATCGTGCTGATCGCCGATCTGGTGCTGCAGAGTCTCCAGCAGCAACGTGACCACCGCCGTTTGACCCTGAAACGCCGCGTCTATGCCGCTCTGCGCGCGGCCATTCTCGATGGTCGGCTGCCGGCGGGAACCCGCCTGCCGCCGACCCGTGAGCTGGCCCGGGATCTCGGCATCGGCCGCAATACGGCGCTGCGCGCCTATGACATGCTGCTTGCCGAGGGCTATGTGGAATCCCGCGTGGGGTCCGGGACGTTCGTCAGCGAGAGCCTGGTGGAGCCGCCCCCCGCCGGGCGGCGAGGCCTGACCCATGCGGCGCCCGTGGTGCCGCGGCTATCCCGTCGCGGCCGGGCCATCGCCCGTCACTCGTCGAGCAGCGAGATACAGTACGGCGCGTTCATGCCGGGTATTCCCGACGTCGAGGCGTTTCCGCACGCCACCTGGCGCCGGCTCGTCGGTCGCTACCTGGATCGCCGCCACGCGCGACTCATGCAATATGCTTCCGGCGGCTATGGCCCGCTCAAGACCGCCCTTGCCGAGCACTTGCGGGTGTCCCGGCTCATCGACTGCGAGCCGCGGCAGATCATGATCGTCGACGGGGCCCACCAGGGTCTCGATCTCTGTGCGCGCATGCTCGCCGATCCCGGCGAAACCGCGTGGATCGAGGATCCGGGGTACTGGGGCGCGCGCAACGTGCTGCGCGGCGCCGGCTTGCGCCTGCGGCCCGTGCTGGTGGACGGGGAGGGCATTGCGCCGGCCGACGACGACTGGGCGCGACCGCCGCGGCTCATCTTCACCTCACCCTCCTACCAGTACCCCACCGGTGCGGTTCTGAGCCTCGCGCGCCGGCGCCTGCTGCTGGAACGCGCTGCCGCCACGGGCGCGTGGATCGTGGAGGACGACTACGACAACGAGCTGCGCTATCACCGCGAGCCCATCGCCTCTCTCTACGGTCTCGCCCCGGCGGGGCAGGTGATCTACGTGGGCACTTTCAGCAAGGTCATGTACCCGGGCCTGCGACTGGGCTACCTCGTGGTGCCGCCGGCGCTGGTGGATGCCTTCGCCACCGCCAACGCCGAGCTCTTTCGCGAAGGCCGGCTGGTGGAGCAGGCGGCGCTCGCCGAGTTCATCGAGGAGGGCCACTTCGACGCCCACATCCGTCGCATGCGGGGCCTCTACGCCGAACGCCAGAGCGCCCTGCGCGAGCGCATGGATGCCCTGCTCGGCGACCGCGTGAGCCTGAGCGGTGGCCAGGCCGGCATTCACCTGCTCTACCGCCTGCCCGACACGGTGGACGACAAGGCGCTCGCGCGCGAAGCTCTCGCCAATGGCGTCATCTCCCGTCCGCTGTCCCTCTACTACCACGACGCCGGTGCAGCTCGGCCCGGCCTGGTGCTCGGCTACGCGGGGGTGTCGACCGAGCGTATTCCGCTAGCGGCGGAGCGTTTGGTGGAGGTGGTGGAGCGGTATATCGGTGGTGGTCACTGACTGGTCGCCGTCTCGACGTAGCGGCGGTCGTACGCGTGTCGCTGTCGTGCGGCACATGACCGCGGCGCCTGCCAGTGCAGATCGAATCGTCGGTCTTGCCTGGCCGCCGGCCGCATGCACCGCAGTAGCCGGGTGCTTACCAAGAGTACCGGCCGCTCGGTGCCCATGCGCTGGACAAAAAAAAGCCGACCTGTGTCGGTCGGCCAAGAGGAGGAGAGGCGGTGTTGGCGGGTCGTCCCCGCCAAGATGATGCGCATGGTAACGATCGGGCTTCGGGCTGCGAAGCCCGTTCCCTGGAAGAAGTCCTGTGCCGCCTGGTTGAAAATGGGCGACGTCGTCGACCGGCTGTGCGCGACGAGCACGCGCATCGTCACCCTGACGGTTATCGAGAAGGGGTACTTTCTCTCCCCCGCCGAAGGCCGGCTGCTGCACGAGGATCCCGCGATCGCCGCCGACACTGAGCAACCCGCGGCGCCGTGCACCGCGCTGCGCTGCGACAACATGCCTGACAACGGCAGGCGCACCCGCGCCGTCGTGACCCAGCTGGCCGCCTGCCGGGACCCCGCGCTGGCGCGGTGGATCGAGCAGGAGGTCGCTTTCCCCGGCAGCATGGTCGACCGCATCGTGCCCGCCACCACGGCCGCCGACCGCGAGCGACTCGCCGAGCTCGGCGTCGACGCTCCCAACGCCGTCGTCTGCTACAACTTCACGCCGGTGCTCGACTGGACACGCACCGACCTGGCGTATCGACTGCCCGATGGCGGGCTCGCGCTGCGCTTCGACCAGACCGCGTTCGCTGCATTCGACCTCTTCCTCCTGGAGCGCCCCGGTGCCGGGCAGGAATACGACGATGCCGAGAAGCAGGCCGCGAGGCACAATCTCGACGGGCTGACCCTTGCACAGCGCGAGCGGCTGGTGAACAACGTCATTGCCGGACTGCCCGGCGCCGAGGAGCACTACACCCTGGAGCGCTTCCGGGAGGTCCTGGCGGCGTATGCCGACATCGACGGTGAACGCCTGCGCGAGCATCTCGGCTATTTCCTGAACGCGATCATTCCGGTTGCCGACGAAGTGGGCGTGCGCATGGCGATTCATCCCGACGACCCGCCACGGCCGATGTTCGGGCTCCCGCGCGTCGTTTCCGGTCCGGAGGACGTGCAGTGGCTGTTCGACGTCGCTCCGGGCCCGGCGAACGGGCTGACCCTGTGCTCCGCCACCTATGGCCTGAGGCCGGACGTGGACGTGGCCGGGATGACGCGGCGTTTTGTCGCGTGCATCTACTTCGCTCATTTGCGCCCCACCCAACGTGAGAGTCCGGATCCGCGCTCTTTCCATGAAGCCCATCCACCTGGGCGGGGGCACGGACATGGTGGCCATCATGCCGCGCTGGTGGCCGAAGAGTGGCGCCGGGAGCGGGAGGGTGGTCCGCGTCTGCCGCTGCGCCCGGACCATGGCCACCACATTCTTGACGACCAACGTCGCGACACCCGTGCCGGCTATCCGCTGTACGGGCGGCTCAAGGGTCTGGCGGAGCTGCGCGGGGTGGACTGCCGCCACCTGCACGCCGATGCGATGTATCCCACCGGGTTGATGTTCAAGGAGCGCGCCGAGGCCGGCGCCGATCCCCGCACCGAGTATTTTCGCCGCGGCAGTGCCGCCAGCCACCTGTCGCCGGCGGACGCGGTGGGTGTGGATTTCGCTGCCGCCCGGCATCTGCATGCCACCGGCATTCCCCCGGCGGTCTCGGCGAGTTGCCGTGAGTTGTCATGGCACATGCTCGATCAAGCCAGAGCCGCCGGTGCCAGCATCTCTTTCGATCCGAATCTGCGCCCGGGCCTGTGGCGCAGCGAGGTGGAAATGCGCGATACCCTCAACGCGATGGCGGCTCGGTCCGACTGGGTGCTGCCCGGGCTGGCCGAAGGCCAGCGGCTGACGGGCCGGGAAACGCCCCAGGATATCGCCGGCTTCTACCTGGACCGGGGCGCCAGGGCGGTATTCATCAAGCTGGGCCCGGAGGGTGGCTATTACCGTGGCGAGTTCAACGGGGGAGGCGAGCAGAGTGGCACCGTGGCGGGCTTCCCCGTCGTCGAGGTCGTGGATACGGTGGGCGCCGGCGACGGCTTCGCCGTCGGCGTGATCAGTGCCCTCCTGGACGGCGTCGCGCCCCGGGCTGCGTTACGGCGCGGCAACCTCGTCGGTGCCGAAGCGGTTCGGGTGATTGGTGACATGGAAGGACTGCCCGGCCGGGAGCGCCTGCATGCGCTGGAGGCCGGGTACGGCGACGCGAACACATCGATCGTTTCCGATGACGCATAATGCGCCGACTTTCCGACGCAATGAACACGAGGCCGCGATGACGCCACCGCTCTGCCTGCTCTTCGATTCCGACGGCACGCTGGTCGACAGTGAAGGCCTGCTGGCGACTGTCATGGGGACGGTGCTACCGCAGTACGGTCTGCCGTTCAGTGCCGCCGAGTACATGGGGGATTTCCGCGGGGTGCGTTTTCTGGACATCGTGCAGACCCTGGAAGCGCGCCATGGCGACCTGGCGGCGAATGTCCGGCAGAGCCTGGAGGATGACGTACGTGGCCTGATGGAAGCTCGCATGCTCGAAGAGCTCCAACCCATGCCCGAGATGCCCCAGGTGCTGGAGACGCTCGCGGATTATCCCTGCGCCGTGGTGTCCAATGGGCCGGAGCGCAAGATCCGTTGCGCTCTCGACAGCACCGGCCTGGCCCATCACTTTCGGGACAACCTGTTCAGTGCCTACACCCTGGGTTGCTGGAAGCCGGATCCGGCCATCTATGCGAGGGCCGCGTCCGCCATGGGATTCGCGCCAGAACGTTGCGTGGTGATCGACGATGCCGCAGTCGGCGTTGCCGCCGGACTGGAGGCCGGCATGCAGGTGGTGCATTTCAATCACCTCGGCGAACCGGAGACGACGCCTGCTGGCGCGACTGCCATTGCCCATGCCAGCGAGCTGCCTGCTGTCGTCGCCATGCTGGCGGGGCGCCAGGTGCCGGCTCCCGCCAGTGCCGAATAGCCCGGGCAAGGCGGATCGTATTACGTCGGCCGTGTGAGACGGACAAAAAAAAGCCGACCTGTGTCGGTCGGCCAAGAGGAGGAGAGTCGGTTCGGACGGGTCGTCCCCGTCAAGATGGTATGCATGATAACAATCCAAGTCGGGACCGCGAAGCCGGTCGCATGGAAGAAGTCCTGTGCACAGCGGTTGAAAATCCGTGAGACGGTCAGCCGAGCACGACGTTGCCATGGGGGTAGCGGATGCGTGCGGTGGCGGGGGTGGCGAGCACGAAGCCCAGGGCGAGGGGACCGAGGCGGCCGACGAACATCACCGCCATGATCAGGCACTTGCCCAGCGCGTCCAGCTCGGGGGTGATGCCCTGCGATAGCCCCACCGTGCCGAAGGCGGAGGTCACCTCGAAAGCGATGGGCAGGAACTCACCCGGGTGGTGCATGACCAGTACGAAGGTGGCGAGCATCACCAGCAACAGACTCATGAAGGTGAGCGCGAGGACCTTGAGCACGTCCTCGCCGCTGATGCGCCGTCCAAGCATGCTGGGTTCGCGGCGCCGGCGCAGGAAAGCGAGCGTTGCGCCGATGAGCACCATGAGCGTGCTTACCTTGATGCCGCCGGCGGTGGAGGTGCTGCCGCCGCCGACGAACATGAGCGACATGTAGGTGAGCGCCGTGGCGTCCCTGAGATCGCTCAGGTCCACGGTGTTGAATCCGGCCGTGCGTGTGGTCACGCCCTGAAACCACGCGGCCCACAGGCGTTCGCCGGTACCGGCGAGTCCGCCGAGCGTGGCCGGGTTGTCCCATTCGAGCCAGGCGGTGGCGACCACTGACCAGACGATCAGTATGCCCGTGCCGAGGAGCATCAGCCGGCTGTGCAGGGTCAAGCGCCGCCACGGACGGCGCTCGCGCAGCTCGCTCAGGACGTTGAAACCGAGTCCACCCAGGATGAACAGCGCCGGCATCACCAGGTTGATCACGGGGTCGGCGACCCAGCGACTGAGGCTGTCGGGCCATAGCGCGAAACCCGCATTGTTGAACGCCGAGACCGCGTGAAACAGCGCGAGCCACAGGCCGTGGGCGAGGCCGTATTCGGGCACCCAGCGTAGTGCCAGCGCCAGCGTGCCGATGCCCTCGAGGGTAAGCACTACCGCGAGCACCAAGCGGATGAGGTGGGCGAGACCGCCGAGAGAGGTCTGGTTGAGATCGGCGCCGAGCATTACCGACTGCCGCAGGGACAGGCGCTGGCCGAGCAGCAGCGTGGTCATCACGGCGAACGTCATCAACCCGAGTCCACCGAGCTGGATGAGCAGCAGGATCACCGCCTGACCGAACGCGGTGAAGTGGCTGGCAGTGTCCACGACCACCAGTCCCGTGACGGTGATCGCCGATGTGGCGGTGAATGCTGCCTGCAGCCAGGTCAGCGGCGCGGTGGTCGCGAACGGCAGCTGCAACGCGAGAGTGCCGGCCGCGATCAGACCGAGAAACAACAGCGTGAGCACAGTCGGCGCCGGCAGGCGCAGGCGTCGCGTCCGGCGCTGCGACGGTGTGCCGCGGCTGGGCAGCCAGCGTTTCAAAGCTTCTTCCCCAGCGCGCGCAGATTGTCGAGCGCGCCGATGAGCACCAAGCGTTGACCTTTCTCCAACGGCTCGTCGTCGGGTTCGTACTGGGGCTTGCGGGCGCGTTTGAGTGCCACCAGGCGGATGTCGAGCTCGTCCAGGCCCAGCGCGCTCACGGGCTTGCCGGCGACGGTGTCGGTGACCTCCAGCTCGACCACGTAATAGTCGTTACCGAGGGGGATGTAGTCGAGCACGTAGGGGTAGTTGAGGGTCTGGGCCACGTGCACGCCCATCTCGTGCTCCGGATGGACGATGCGGTCGGCGCCGAGTTTGCCGAGAATGCGGTGGTGGCTTGGCGTCACCGCTTTGACCCAGACCTGGCGCACGCCGGCGCTCTTCAGGCCGAGGGTGCAGAGGATGTTGGATTCCAGATCCTCGCCGATGGCCACGACCACGGCGTCATAGTCCGCCAGGTCCAGCTCCTCGACGGTGCGCTCGTCGCGCACGTCGGCGACCACGGCGTGGGAGAGGCGGTCGGCGAGGTCGTCCACCCGGGCCTGGTCCCGGTCGATGCCCAGGACCTCGTTGCCCAGTCGTTCCAGCTCAAGCGCTACGGTGGTGCCGAAGCTCGCCAGCCCCACCACCGCGTATTTGCCATGCCCGGCGCGTGCCATAGCGGGCGCTCCCTGACGTCAATGGCATATCAGCATACTAAATGTATGCGGCGATTCTGCGCGTCTGTGGATGATCTGAGTCAGGTCGGCGCTGCCGCGAGGCGCGTTAGAATGTTTCCATGGGGCGTGGGATTCGACCTATTTGCTGGCTGTTGATGATCGTGGTGGCGCTGCACGCGGCCGCCGCGGCAGGTGGCGTGCCGCCGGACGATGAGTCCGTCGTGCTCGCTCACGTCGCGGGCTGTCACCGCCAGGCGCATGGTCCCGGCCTGCTGGGCATCACGGTTGTTTCGGCGACCGCCCCGCCGGCCATGTTGCCGTGCCACAATGAACCGAGTTCGCGTGGCCGGGGTTTGCGCCCGCCGCTGCCGCCTCCAGCCCCTTGAGCTTCCGTCTGCGCTCCCGCGATTCGAGAACCCAGGAGGCTCAATGCATCATCACCAGCACGATCACTCCAACGGCGGCCACGAACAGGGGGGCAGTGGCAGCCGCGCGTTGCTCATCGGGCTGCTGGTCACCCTTGCCTTCGCGGCGGTGGAGCTCGTCACCGGCGTGCTCGCCGGCTCCCTCGCGCTCATGGGCGATGCCGGGCACATGGTCACGGATGCTGCCGCGCTCGGTCTCGGCGCTATCGCGGCGCGGTTGAGCGCGGCGCCCCCGTCCAGCCGTCACAGTTTCGGGCTGCAGCGTGCGGAGATCGTGGGGGCGTTGGTCAACGCCGTGTTCATGCTGGCCGTGGTGGGCTGGATCGCCTACGAGGCCATTGAGCGTCTGCTCGAGCCGCAACCGGTACAGGGCGTTGCCGTGCTCGCCGTGGCCGCGCTCGGCTTGGTGATCAACCTGGTGGTGTTGAAAGTGCTCCACGGCGGCGCGCAGACACTCAACACCCGCGGCGCCATTCTCCATGTGATGGGGGATCTGCTGGGCTCGGTAGCGGCGCTGGCGAGCGGTCTGGTGATTACGCTTACCGGCTGGACACCCATTGACCCGATCCTCTCGCTGGTGATCTCGGCGCTCATCCTGCTGTCCACCTCGCGCTTGCTGCGCGAGGCCGTGCACGTGGTCATGGAAGGGGTGCCGCGCCATATCCGCCTGGCCGAGGTGGGGCGGCGACTGGCCTCCGTGCCCGGGGTACTCGACGTGCACGACCTGCATGTGTGGACGATCGCCTCGGGCAATCACGCCCTGGCCGCCCACGTGCGGGTCCAGTCGCTGGAGCGCTGGCCGGAGCAGCTCGCCGCCATGGAACGGCTGCTCGCCGAGGAGTTCGGCATCGATCACACCACACTCCAGCCGGAACCGCCGTATCAGGTGACGCTGGTGGACCTGCCGGGGACGTCGGCGCGACGTGGCGGGGAACCCAGCGGTCTCGGAGGTGGTCGGTGACAAGCGAGGGAGCTGCAGGCGTGAATGACGGTCGGATGCGAGGCGCTGGACAGCACGGGTGCATTTTCGCACACTGGCGCCGCACCGCGAGTGGAATCATGTACCTGCGCCGATTGTCGCCAGCAAACGCCGCCGCAGTGGCGGTGTTGGCGCGGGGGTCGCCCGGCGGAGCCGGCGCGACAGTGACCGTGTTCGGGCGCCGTGCGTGCTGCCGGCCAGACCTACCCCGGTCCGTAGCCATCGAGGGCTCCTTCTTCCAGAAACAGCGGGGCGCGCCGCGGGCGCGTCAGCGCACCGATTGCCACCATCGGTGTCCGCCAGCATGCGGCGACAGATCGAGACGAGCGAATGAGCAGACAACGACCCCTGCGCCGATGTCCGAGCGCGGCATCCGGAGGTAATCGATAGCACCATGTGGGCCTGGTTTCACCGCCTCGGATCACCCCCGCACTTCTATCGCACGGCCGGACGCTGGGCGCGCTGGTTCGGCGTGGCGAGTGCGCTGCTGTTCGCGGTCGGCCTCTACGACGGGCTCGTGCTGGCGCCGCCGGACTACCAGCAGGGGGAGAGCTACCGAATCATCTTCATCCACGTGCCGGCTGCCTGGATGTCGCTGATGGTCTACGTACTGATGGCCATCTCTGCGGCCATCGGTCTGATCTGGCGAATGAAGGTGGCCGAGGTGATGGCGCGCGCGGCGGCACCGCTCGGGGCGTCCTTCACCTTCCTCGCGCTCGCCACCGGCTCATTGTGGGGCAAGCCCATGTGGGGCACGTGGTGGGTGTGGGATGCGCGGCTGACTTCGGAACTCATCCTGCTTTTCCTCTATCTCGGCTACATGGCGCTCAATGCCGCCATCCCCGACCCGCGTCAGGCCGCGCGCGCGTCGGGTGTGCTGGCGCTGGTGGGTGTGGTGAACATTCCCATCATTCATTATTCAGTGGAGTGGTGGAACACGTTGCATCAGGGGCCCACGGTCACCCGCCTCGATGCGCCGGCGATCGATACCGCCATGCTGATTCCGCTGCTGACCATGGCGTTCGCCTTTATGGCCTACTTCGCCGCGGTGTGGCTGCTCAGAGCACGCTGCGAGCTGCTCCAGCGCGAGCGCCGCAGCCGCTGGGTGGAACGGGTCGTCCTGGAGGAGTCGGCATGACGGAGTTTCTCGCCATGGGCGGCTACGCGGTCTACGTATGGCCGTCATACGCCCTCGCGGCGGTCGTCCTGATCGCCAATCTGGTGGTGCCGTTGCGCCGCCGTCGTGTCATCGTGCGTCAGCTCTCGCGCAGGAGGCGTTCATGACTCCAGCACGCAAGAAGCGTCTGACCCTGGTCGGGCTGCTCGTCGCCGGCATGGGCGTTGCCGTCGCGCTCATGCTCTCGGCGTTCCAGGAGAACATGCTCTACTTCTACGCGCCCAGCCAAGTGGCTGCCGGCGAAGCGCCCACCGGCTATCCGTTCCGCATGGGCGGGATGGTGGCCGACGACAGTGTGGAGCACGGCGAAGGCGTGCAGGTGCGCTTCGCCGTGACCGACGGGGCCAAGGTCATTCCGGTGACCTATGAAGGGGTGCTGCCGGATCTCTTCCGCGAAGGCCAGGGCGTGGTCGTGCGCGGGCGTCTCTCCGAGTCGGGGCGCTTCACCGCCGACGAGGTGCTCGCCAAGCACGACGAGAACTACATGCCGCCGGAAGTGGCGGAGTCCATGGAGGCGGCCAAGGCCGCCGAGGCAAAGGCGGCTCGAACGGTCGAAGGAGGCGGGCAATGATTCCCGAGCTTGGACAGTTCGCATTGGCACTGGCGCTCGCGCTGGCGCTGGCACAGGCGGTGGTGCCGTTGCTCGGCGCCTGGCGCGGACAGGTCGCCTGGATGGCCGCTGCCCGGCCGATAGCCGCCGGCCAGTTCGTATTCCTTGTGACGGCGTTGGGCATGCTGACGTGGTCGTTCTACGCGAACGACTTCTCCGTACTCTACGTCGCCAACAATTCCAACAGCGCCCTGCCGTGGTATTACCGGCTCTCGGCGGTGTGGGGCGCGCACGAGGGGTCGTTGCTGCTGTGGGCGACGGTGCTCGGCGGCTGGACCGTGGCCGTGGGCGCATTCAGCCGCGAATTGCCGCTGGCCTTCAGCGCGCGGGTGCTCGGCGTGCTCGGCGCGGTGGCGTTCGGCTTCCTGTTGTTCACCATTGCCACCTCGAACCCCTTCGAGCGGTTGCTGCCGGCTGCCGGTGACGGACGGGATCTCAATCCGCTGCTCCAGGATCCGGGCCTGATCTTCCACCCGCCCATGCTCTACATGGGCTACGTGGGTTTCTCCGTGGCATTCGCCTTCGCCATCGCGGCGCTGCTGGGCGGGCGCCTGGATGCAGCGTGGGCTCGGTGGGCGCGGCCATGGACCTCCATGGCGTGGATCTTTCTTACCCTCGGCATCACCCTGGGGAGCTGGTGGGCGTACTACGAGCTCGGCTGGGGTGGCTGGTGGTTCTGGGATCCGGTGGAGAACGCCTCGTTCATGCCCTGGCTGGTGGGCACGGCGCTGATCCATTCGCTGGCGGTCACGGAGAAACGCGGCGCTTTCCGGAGCTGGACGGTGCTGCTGGCGATCTTCGCCTTCTCCCTGTCGCTGCTGGGTACCTTCCTGGTGCGCTCCGGGGTGCTCAATTCCGTGCATGCTTTCGCCACCGATCCACAGCGGGGGCTGTTCATTCTCGCACTGCTCGCCGTCGTCGTGGGCGGCTCGCTCGCTATCTACGCCTGGCGGGCGCCGCGGCTGGCCGGCGGCGGCAGCTTCGACCTCGTCTCCCGTGAGACGACACTGTTGCTCAACAACGCCGTGCTCACCGTGGCTGCCGCCACCGTGCTCGCCGGCACTCTCTATCCGCTGGCCACCGACGCGCTCGGGCTCGGCAAGATCTCGGTGGGGCCGCCGTACTTCGACACGGTTTTCGTTCCCTTGATGCTGCCGTTGCTCGCGCTCATGGGTGTCGGTGTCCTGATCCGGTGGAAACGTCACGAAACCAGCTCCCTGGCGCGCACCCTGCGATGGGGACTGCTCGCCACCGTCATCGCCGGCGTGATCGCGGCGTGGTGGCTCGGGGGGCTGCATCCGTTGGGCGTGATCGGCATCGCCCTGGGTATCTGGATGCTTTGGGCGAGCGTTCAGGCCATCGCCGAACGGGTACGCGGCCGTCGCGATCCCTGGCGGGCACTGCGCGCCATCCCACGCGGGTTCTGGGGCATGAGTCTCGCCCACATGGGCGTCGCGGTGTTCGTGCTCGGCGTGAGCGCGGTGGGGAACTTCGACGTGCAGGCGGATCTGCGCCTCGCTCCCGGGGAGGCGCACAGCGCCGCGGGCTATACGTGGCGGTTGGAGGCGGTGCGGGACGTGCAGGGTCCGAACTACACGGCCAAGGAGGGCGAGGTGACCATTCTCCGCGACGGAGAGCCGGTGACCACCCTGTACCCCCAGAAGCGCCGCTATCCGGTGCAGGGCAGCGTCATGACCGAGGCCGGCATCGACGGCGGGCTCACCCGCGATCTCTTCGTGGCGCTGGGTGAGTCTCTCCCCGATGGCAGCTGGACCTTGCGTGTGCAGTACAAGCCGCTGCTGCGCTGGATCTGGGGCGGAGCGATGTTGATGGCACTCGGTGGTTTGCTCGGCGTCACCGACCCACGCTACCGCCGCCTGCGCGCCCGGGAACAGCAGACCCGGCGCGCTGCCGGTGGTGAGGTGGCGGCCGCATGAAATGGGGGCTGATTCCGCTCGCCGTCTTCGCGGCCCTTGCCGCGATGCTGTACGTCAGCCTCGGCGGGAACAACTCGGAGGTACCCTCGCCGCTGGTGGGCAAGGCGGCGCCCGCAATCGACGGCCCGCGCCTGTTGCAGCCGGACAGCCGGCTGACCCTGGCGGATCTGCGCGGCGAGGTCGCGCTGGTCAACGTGTGGGCGAGCTGGTGTGCGGCCTGCCTGGACGAGCACGCCTACGTATCCGCGCTCTCCGAGCGCGGCGTGCCGGTCTATGGGCTCAATTACAAGGATGAGCGTCCTGCCGCGAAGGCCTGGTTGGAGCGCTACGGCAATCCGTATACCGCAAGTGTGTTCGACGGCGATGGTGCGATCGGACTGGATTGGGGCGTATACGGGGTTCCCGAAACGTTTCTGCTGGATGCCAGCGGCACCATTCGTTACAAGCACATCGGCGCGATCACCCAGCAGGCCATGGACGAGGAGATCCTGCCGCGTATAGAGCGTCTGCGCGAGGAGGCCGGGACATGAAGCGGTTCGTCGCCGCCATGATGGTGGCATGGCTGCTGGCGACGGCGACCGCCGTGCTCGCCGCCGGCACCGTCTACGAGTTCGACACGCCGGTCGAGCGGGAGCGTTACACCGCACTCATCCACCAGTTGCGCTGCCTGGTCTGCCAGGGTCAGAGCATCGCCGAGTCCAACGCGGACCTCGCCAAGGATCTGCGCGCGAAGGTCCACGAGCTCATCCAGGCCGGAAAGGGTGACGAGGCCATTATCGACTACATGACTGATCGCTACGGGGACTTCGTTCTCTACCGTCCGCCGGTGGATGCGCGCACCTGGTTGCTGTGGTTCGGCCCGTTCGCGCTCATCGTCACCGCAGCAGCAGCGATGATCGTCGCCGTGCGCCGCCACCGCGCCCGCGGTAAGCCCGCCGGCCTCACGCAGGCAGAGCACGAGCGCGCCGAACGACTGCTGCGCGGCGACGAGCCGGACTCCGGGGAGCGCGGCGAATGAGCGGTGTCATCTATGTTCTGGCAATGGCGGTCGCCGCAGTGGTGGCCGTCGCGTTCGTGGTCACGCCATTGCTGCGCCGGCGCCGTGCGGAGGCCGTCAGCGAGCGCCAGGCCGAGCTGGCTGCGCACCGTGCCCGCTTCGTGGAGCTGGAGGCGGACCGCGAGGCGGGCAACCTCAGTGAGGCGGAGTATCGTGAGGCCCGCGAGGAGCTCGAGCGCCAGCTCCTCGACGGCGTCGAGACGGCGGCAGGGGATCGCGGGCGCGGCGGGGGTCGGGCCATGGCCGTGGTTGCCGGCGTGGTCGTGCCGGTGTTCGCGGTCGGCGTGTACCTGCTCGTTGGCCGGCCCGAAGCGGTCTGGCCGCCCTCGACGCCACAGCCGCAGATGGCTGCCGGTGAGCAGTCCCCCGAGCGCAGCCGGGCGTTCATCGAGGACAACCTCACGGAGTTGCAACAGCGTGTCGAGCAGCGTCCGGAGGATGTCGAGGCGGCGCGCATGCTCGCGCGTGCCTACCTGGTCCTGGATCGACCGAGCGAGGCCGCCTCGGAGCTTGATCGCATCATGGCGCGAACCGGCGAAGAGCCGGTGCTGCTGGTAGACCGGGCGCGGGCGCTGGCTCTGGCCGACCAGGGGCGTTTCACCGGTGAGGCGCGAAAATTGCTGGAGCGCGCCCTGGAGCGTGCTCCGGCTTACCCGGATGCGTTGTGGTTCGGTGGTCTGGCCGCTGCCCAGGCGGGTGACACCGCCCGTGCGCGAGCGCTGTGGCAGCGGTTGCTCACGGAGATGCCGCAGGGCAGCGAGGCCGCCCAGCGTCTGTCCACCGCCATCGAGCAGCTCGGTGGCGGCGCGAGTGGATCGGGGGCGGATGCCGATCCCGCGGCACGGGTCGCGGTGCGTGTCCGTGTGGATGACGCACTGGCTACCGACCTGCCGGCGGACACCACGGTGTTCGTGTTCGCGCGCGTGCCAAACGGGCCCCCCATGCCCGTTGCCGCCCAGCGTCTCACACTGGGGGACCTCCCCACCCGCGTGACACTGGACGATTCCATGGCGATGGCGGGCCGATCGCTGGCGGACGTCGAGGAAGTCGAGCTCATCGCCCGTGTCTCGCGCTCCGGGCAGCCGACCCCGTCGCCAGGGGACCTGGAAGGGCAGATCGGCCCGATCACGGTGAATGCCGAGGGGGCCGTGGAGCTGGTGATCGACCGGCGCCGCTAGTCACGACCGGCATCCAACAGGGACGTTCACATGATCGAGTTCGTCGCGGTGCTAGGTGTGATCCCGGTGGCGGCGTTGCTCGGGCGCCGCTTCCGGCGACTCGATGTCCCCATCGCGCGACTGCTGCTCTTCGTATTTGTGCCCGTGGTGATCGTGCACGCCATTGCGACTTGGCAGGGCAGCGTGGCCAAGATCCTCGGCTTCGCCGTCGCGCTATCCACCGTCATGGGCGTGGTGGGCCTGATGTTGCCGCTGCGCGTTCGCCCGTCCCTTCGGTTCGCGGCATTCGCGTACTACAACATCGGCTGGCTCGGCATACCGCTCGCTCATCTGCTGCTTGGCCCGCCGGCCGTACCCGTCATGGCATCGGCTTACATGGGTGGGCTGCTATTCGGCAACAGCGTCTGTCTCGGCGCGCTCGCCGGGGAGGGCGTTATCGGCGGTATGCGCCGGGTGCTCGCATTGCCGCCACTTTATGCGTTCGCGCTGGGACTCGTGGACCGGCACTTCGGGATGCTGCCGTGGGCGGCATTCGAGCCGATGATCGTCGCCGCCCGGGAGGTGATGTCGGTGCTCGGTATGGCGCTCATCGGTATCGGCCTGGCGCGCGTGCCGCGCGCGGGGTGGCTTGATGCGGTGGTGTTTTCGGTCAGCCGGCTCGCCGCTTCCGTCGTCGTGGGTGTGGGCGCGCTGTGGCTGCTTCGGGGCGTCTTTTCATCCGTGGAGTGGCAGGCGCTCGCCTTGCTGTGCCTGCTGCCCGTGGCCGCCAACGTCGTCGCCTTGAGCCGCGCGCTGGGTCACGACCTCGCCGCCCCCGCCGCGTTGGTGGGGGCCTCGACGCTGGTCTCGGGGGCCGGTATCGCAGCGTGGGCGTTCGTGACTGCGATCTGACGAGCTCCGAGTCCCGAGTTGAACGTTTCGAGTTTCGCGCGGCCATGTCATGGGGGCGACCCAAGGCCGAAGCCTACCGTGCGCCCGTCGGTCGAGGCCCCGCAGTGGCTGATCGCGCTGGAAACACGACGCGTTCAACTTTCTGCTCGGATCCCCCGCTTCAGTCCAGGCTGATGCGCAACCCCGCGGCGGCGGCGATGGGGGCCAGGGTGAGCGCGAGCACGCTCATGGCGCCGAGGAGCTCGAGCTGACCGATGACCGGCAGGCCGCTCGCAGCGGCGTCGGCGGAGCCTGCCCCGAATATGAGCACGGGGATGTACAGCGGCAGCACCAGCAGCGCGAGCAGCAGGCCGCCGCGGCGTACGCCCACGGTGAGTGCCAGGCCCACCGCCCCGAGCGCGCCGAGCACCGGTGTGCCCAGGGCGAGTCCCGCCATGAGCTGTGGCACTGCCGTCCACGGATAGTTCATGAACAGTGCGAGCAGCGGCGATACGAGCACCAGCGGCAGACCGGTCACCAGCCAGTGCGCGAGGAGCTTGGCGAGGACGAGCCAGGCGAGCGGTTGGGGGGCCAGGGCGAACTGCTCGAGCGTGCCGTCTTCGAAGTCCCCACGGAACAGCTGCTCCATGGAGATGAGCGAGGCCAGCAGCGCCGCCACCCAGATGACGCCCGGGGCGATCTGGCGGAGCGTCTCCGGTGCCGCGCTCACCCCGAGGGGGAACAGCGAGGCGATCATCAGAAAGAATATCACCGGGTTGGCGAGCTCTCCGGGGGCGCGGAGGGCGAGCGCGAGATCGCGGCGCAGGACGGCGAAAAACGCGCCGAACAGTGGAAAGTCACCCATTGCCGAGCTCCAGGTGGCGCACGGTGAGGCCGTCGAGCTGCACGGGTTGGTGCGAAGTGAGCACGGTGATGCCGCCAGCGCCGGCGTGTTCCGCCAGCCGCGCCTCCAGGGCTGCCACGGCGCTGCGATCCAGCGCGGTGAACGGCTCGTCCAGGATCCACGCCTCCGCGGGCTCGCACAGCAACCGGGCAAGGGCTACGCGCCGACGCTGGCCGGCGGAGAGGTGACGGCACGGTAGTGTCAGCCGTTCGCCGAGGCCGATGCGGGTAAGTGCCTCTTCCGGTGCCAGCGACGGGCTGCCGTGCAGGTGGGCGAAAACCCGCAGGTTCTCGGTCGGGGTCAGCTCGAGCTTGATACCGGGCTGGTGTCCGACCCACAGCAGTGCCGCACGAAACGTGCCGCCGTCGCGTCGAATGTTCTCGCCATGCCAGCACACGGTCCCTTCTTCCGGGAGGGTCAGGCCGGCGAGTGTGCGCAGCAGCGTGGTCTTGCCGCTGCCATTGGGGCCGGTGACGTGTAGCACTTCGCCGGCGTTGACCCGGACGTCGAGTTCGTCGATGAGCAGCCGTTCGCCGCGGGAGATGATGAGATCGGTGGCTTCCAGCACGGTTGTCGTTCTGCTGCGTGCGCGATTATGGGGTCATGCCTGCGCAGGCCCCGGAGCGTGACCAGTGGCGCCGAAAGGGTACCACTTCACTCTTCCACGGTGTCGACGGCAAGCCCGTGTTGCATTGATGTTTGCCCGGTTCGGCCGGAAAAGTCCTGGTTGCCCGGCCGGTGTGGTCGGCGCACGGTACGTGCAGGAGGAGAGGCCGCCATGCTGGTCGGGGCCGCTTGCAGCGGTGCCGTTGGCCTTGCCAGGGCGATTGCCGGCCCATGGGGCTCGCCTCAAGCACTGCCACCCATCGCCGGGGCGGGGCTGGTGACCCGGCGGCGGCCGAGCCAGAGCAGGGCGCTTGCGGCGAGCGCGAGTAGCGGCACTGGCAGCAGATTGACCGCCGCCCAGCCCAATCCCGTTTCCACGGCGCCCGAGGCGAGGCTCGCGCCGGTCACTGAGCTGAAGATCAGGAATTCGTTCACCGCCTGTACGCGGGCCCGCTCGGCGGGTCGGTAAGCATAGGTGAGCAGGTCGGTACCGCCGATGAAAAGGAAGTTCCAGCCGACACCGAGGAATACCAGGCCGATCCAGAAGTGAGTGACACTGGTGCCCGACAAGTTGATCGTGACGGCACCGGCTAGCAGCACGACTCCGGCCCACAGAACACGCATCAATCCCAAGCGATGGATGAGGTGGCCGGTGACGAACGATGGTGCGAACATCCCGAGCACGTGGCTCTGGATGACGAACGCCGTACTCGCCATGGTGTGGTCGTGGTGACGCATGGCAAGTGGGGTCGCCGACATGACGAAGTTCATCGCGCACCAGCCCACCACGGCACAGACCACGGCTACCACGAACACCGGCTGGCGGGCGATTGCGCTGAACGGCCGTGCCTCGCCGTCCGCCGTGCGGGTGCGGACGTCGGGCAGGCGCATGCAGGCAACCGCGGCGAACCCGACGGCGTAGACCGCGAGCAGCGCGGCGAAGCTCGCGGCGAACGGACGCTCGAGCAGCGTCCGCGTTGCCGTGGCCAGATTGGGGCCGATGAAGGCGGCGGCAACGCCGCCAGCGAGGACCAGGGAGATGGCACGGGCGCGGTAACGCTCCGGGGCGACTTCCGCGGCGGCGAATCGATAATACTGGCCGCTCGAATTGAACAGGCCGAGCAGCATCGACGCCAGACAGAACGCCACGAAGTCGTCGGCGAGAATCGCCATGGTGGCGAGCCCCGCACCTGCGGTGGCGCAGGCGAGACCGGTGAGGAAGCCGGCGCGCCGTCCGATACGTCCCATGAGCAGCGACATGCCCACGCCGCCGGCCATCATGGTGAGAAACTGCAGCGCCACCGGCAGCGTCGCGAGCGCGGGCGTGGGCGCGAGCAGTTCTCCCACAAGCGCTGCGGCCGTGATGAACAACGACGAGCTGGTCAACAGCACGGCCTGGGCCAGCGAGAGCAGTCCGATCTGGCGCCGATAGGAACCTGACATCGCTAGGCGCCCAGCATGCCGCGGCCACCCACCCAGAGCAGGCGCATGCCCGTGATAATGAGAAATCCGTAGCACAGCGCGTAGAACACGGATTGCGAAACCCGATGATGCATCCACGCGCCCAGGAGCACGCCAACCGGGGCGAGCGGGAGCAGGATTGCGGCACTTGTGAGGTTGGTGACGTCGAACTCGCCGAGCAGGGCGTACGGAACCAGCTTGAGATAGTTGACCACGGCGAAGAACACGATGGTCGTGCCGGCGTAGAGCGTGCGGTCGAGGCGCTGGGGCAGCAGATAGAAGTTCAGCGGCGGCCCCCCGGCGTGGGCGACGAAGCTGGTGAACCCGGATACCGCCGACCAGATGCTACCACGCAGGCGGTTTGCCGGGCGCGCCGGTGGCGCGGGGGTCAAGTAATACAGGGCACCGAAGATCACGGCAATGAGCCCCAGACCCACGCGGATGGCCGCTTCGCTCACGTAGCCGAAGGTGAAGGTGGCGATGACGATGCCGAGCGCCGCCCCCGGCAGGATGATGCGCAGGTTACGGGCATCGACCCGGCCGCGAAACGCCCAGAGACCCACGAGGTCCATGACGCAGAGTATCGGCAACAGGATGGCCGCTGCCTGCAGCGGCGGTATCGCGAGCGACATCAGCGGTACCCCCACGACACCGAGACCGCCACCGAATCCACCCTTGGAGATGCCCACGATGAGCACTGCCACCGCGGCGATGGCGTAGAAGAACGGATCCGTGATCATGGCTCGCGCACCGGCCCGTGCGACCTCTCGGTCGTGGTGGCTGCGTGCCGGGAAGGGGCGTCGGCGTCCGCGGTGGTCGGAATGTCGATAAGCACGGTCATATAGGATCATGGGTCGGCGCGGAACGCCGATAGTAACCGAACGGCCTGCGGGATTCATTGGCGCGGTGGCCACTCCGGGGCCCGGCCCTGGTGAATGCATCGGCGCGCGATGGGCCAGCCGGCGGGAATCAATCGCCGGCGGGCTGACGTCCGTACGGTTTCAGCGCGCAGTGTCTTCCGCCATCACGGCGTCGCGGCGCGCGAGGCTCTCTGCGGGCCAGTAGTGGTCACGGTCATAATACTCGGCCACGGCCGGAACGTCCGCGGGCAGGGGGACCCAGCGCTGCTTGTATGCCGTGAAGATATGGATATCGGGTGGCAGATGGTCCGGCTCATCCAGACTTCCCACGCGAACGAAGCGGATCCGGTCGCCGGAGCCGGCGTAGTTGCTCCACACGGCGATACGGCAGTATGGGCACCGCGCGATTCGCTGCCCCCTGCCACTGGCCGACGGCGTGATGACGATCTCCGGCGTGTCGTCCAGGGAAACCACCCGGTCCGCCTCGATCAGGGCATTCACGGCGAATGCCGCGCCGCTCTCGCGCTGGCACCACCGGCAGTGGCAGCAGTGAACGAAAAGCGGCGGGGTTTCCAGTCGATAGCGGACGCGACCGCAGTCACAGCCACCGTAAAGCGGATAGACGACCGACTGTGGCACGGCGATGACTCCTCTTCTATCCACCCACGTTTTCTGCCGCTGTCCCAGGGCAGCAAACCGGACTGTAGCAGCGTTGTGTACGCCCAGGCAGGTGGCCGCGACGTCTTGGGCGGTTCGGTCGACGGTGCATCAGCCTGCACAACGCCGTCCGGCGTCGTGGACAGGCGCGCAGACGTACTGGGATGTGGCAGTCCCCATCCCTGCGTTAGTATGCTAAGCGTCCGTCACCCTGGCATCGTCCGGGGGACGCATGCCTGCCCATGGCTGCTGTAGCGATCCGCAGGGCGATCACAGAACCGGCCGGTCACGCCGGGTGTGGCAGGCAGACGGTCGCTTGGCATCCGTCGGCGATGTCGAGTCAGCCCGGATGTACATCCTGCGTACCGGCACGGTGCCCGAAAAAGGGCGGTAGTGATCACTCCACAGGGAACAGTGAGGTGTGTCTTGTCTCCGATAGCCGTCATTCAGCGTCTGATCGAACGTGTCCGTCGTCGGGGAGAACCGCACGGCAATCGTGAGGGCGCCGGTATCCCGCCGACGCCCGCGCCGGGTCCCCGGTCCGGCAATGCCGAATCGAAGCGCTCGCGGACTGGTGATCACCAGTCGGTGCCGAGCGCCAGTGTGCGCCAGCCGACCGCCACGCCCGGCGATTTCGAGGCGCAGAAGGACAAGGCCTGGGCGCTGCTCGGGCTCGGCAGGCTGGACGAGGCGGAACGGGCGTTCGAATGCCTGGTGGAACGCCACCCGAACAAGCCCAACGCGTATCTGGGTCGCGCGGAAGTTGCGATGCGTCAGAAGGACTGGACATCCGCGCTCGAGCGCTGGAGAGCCGCCCTGTCGCGCTTCCCGGGCAATGTCCGGTTTCAGGTGGGCGAGGCGAGGTCGTTGTGGAAGCTCGGCTATGCCCGTGAAGCGGAAATCCTGTTGAAACGGACGGTGGTGGAGCGTCCCGACAAGCCCATCGCTTATTTCGCGCTGATCGACGTGGCCACGGGGCATGGCAACCACGCGCTCGCCGCCGAGATGTCCCAGTCTGCCCTGGATCGTTTTCCGAACGACAGCCGAGTGTGGCTCGCGCGGGCGAGGGCCCTTATGGCGATGAAGGAGTACGAAGCGGCATTGGCGTGTATCGCCGAAGGCAAGCGCAGGTTGCCGCATTCGCCGAACCTCTTCCTCGCGGAAGCTTCTTTGCACGAGCGCCTATTCGAGTACTGTGAGAGTATCCGAACGCTGGAAGAGGCCGCCGATTGTTGGCCATCGGATGTGGCGATAGCGCTGCGCCTGGCCCTGAATTACCTCAACGTCGGCGCCTACGACGACGCCCGCGCGCGGCTGGAGCGGATCGAGCCCGACGTCGATGCCGACAGGGAGGAGCCGTTCGCGCGTGCCTATCTCCGTGTGCTGAGCCACAACGGTGATATCGATCGAATCCAGGGTTGCCTGAATCACTGGTTCCGGCAGGGCAAACAGTGGCCGACGCTCTACGAGTGGCAGGCAACCGTGTGCGTCAGGCGTGGCGATTATGGGCAGGCGCGGGCGAAGCTGACGGAGTTCCTGGATATTCGCGGCGATAGTGCTGACGTATTCGGTGCCCAGCTTCGGTGTTTCACGCTACGCGAGCGGGTCGACGGTGTGCGCAGGCTCGTGGAAGCAAGCGATTACGGGGATTTCGCGCACGCGTTTTCCGGCTGGAAGGCGGATGCGTATCAGCGACTGCGCCGCTATCGGACACGGCAGCCCGATCACGCGCGGATCAATCCTCATCTCGATGAGGTCGCCGGCCGAATCGCGGATATCGCGGGTCATTTCGATAACGACTATTCGGATGCATCGGTCTGTCCGATGCAAGCCTACGAAACCGTGGTGAAGGTGCTTCAGTGCATTTCGGTTGGTGTGCCGATGTCACTGATCCGGATAGGGGACGGTGAAGGGAATTTCCTGGACTATCGCCGGGAATGGTCCGAATTCGAGGCGAGCGACCGCGAGGAAGTACAGAAGCTGTGGTGGGGAAGCGTGCGAATCGGAGCCCACGAGTGGCAGCGGTTGCGTGGCTCCTACCTTGGGGCCGTGAGCCGTGCTGACATCCTGGGTGTGCCCGATTTCATGTGGCGGTTTCTGATAACCGCGCAGGAGTTCATTCGATCGGACACGCTAATGCCCGCCCAGCGGGGTATTCTCAATGCCGTGGACAGGTTGGGTGAAATCGAATACGCCGCGGACGAGCCGGCTGATCCCCATGGTGGCCGGTGCATCACGACGGCCCACCTGCACTACGACCTCGCTTTCTGGGGGTTGTACGAGCTCATCTTCGAGTATTGTCAGCGATGCTCGTTCATAACCTGTCACAACGACATGGAAGGCGTCATGCGGGCACGCTACGGCGTCGAGGTCGACCGGGTATATCAGGTGCCTGCCGAGTTCCGCTGGCGGGAAATGTTCAGACGGGATGACGAACGGCGTCCGAGCCATTACCCGCATGCTTTTGAACGCCTATGCGAAAGTGTCGAGGTGGCGTACCCGGGCGAGGTCTTCTTCGTGGCCGCCGGCTTTCTCGGCAAAATATATTGCGACGTGATAAAGGCCCGTGGCGGTATCGCGCTGGATGTCGGGAGCATCGTGGACCAATGGGTCGGCCACGACAGCCGGGGCGCTCAGTGGTATGACGAGTTTTCTGGACAGTATACGGAGCATTTCCGGCGGATCGTCGCAAGTGACCCGAGGATGAATGCCGGAGGCGGGACGCAGCGGCGGGCCACCGTCGCCGGGGGGTGAAGCACTACTAACGCGCGTGATAGCGCGAAAGGGCGGCGGTGGCGTCCGTCGAGGCGTGCCGGCTGAGCATCGGGGACGACCGGCCACCCGGGTGGACGTCGATACGGCGGGACGGCCCATCTTCGTCCGACGGTGGCGACGCAAGCGCAACTGCCCTAAGCTCACCCGACCAAATCGCCCGTCGCCATGCAGGCCTTTGCGCGCGTGGCGGCTGGGATCCGGGGATTGACTCGAAACATGAGGAGGGGGCATGCGAAGGACGGCACGTTTGCCGTTGTGGTGGGCGGCTTTGATCGCCGCGCTACTGCTGGTGGCCGGCTGCGGGAACGACGTGGTCGGCAAGAAGGCCGCGCAGATCGATGCGGAGATCGAGGTGCTCAACGCCGATCTCCACGGCGGTGAGCTGCTCTATGCCACGCTGCTCGAAGGCTACGCCAACTGGGTGATCCGCCATCGGCCCGAGCACGCGGATTTCGCGCGCGGCGCGCTGGCGCGCACCCGAGCCGGCAATGCCTTTATTCGTCAACTCAAGCAGCGCCTGCGTCAGATTCCGGATCGGTATCGATCCACCAACGGCCAGATGGATGCGCTATACGCCGTGGAGGCGGATGTGCGCAACTACGAGGCGGAGCTGCGGGACAACGCCAACACGCTGGCGGCGTTCTCCGATGGTGAGTTGCCGGAAGTTCCGCCGCTGGAACGCCTCACTGCCGAGGAGCTGCGCGGCAACCCGGCATTCGGCGAATACCGTGAGGACGCCTCGGGCAATTCCTTCTGGGCCTGGTACGGCCAGTACGCCCTGTTCTCGGCGCTCATCGACGGGCTGGACGATCTCGTAGACGCCAAGCACAAGTACAAGGGGCACTATGCGCGGATCCCGGGTGCCTATCGCAAGGCTTACCGGCGGGTGAGCGACCAGCGCTACGTCCGTGACGACCCCAGCCGCTTCAAGTCCGTTTACTCGAACGACGGTGGCAGCGGCGGCGGTATGTTCGCCTCGAGCTACAGCCGGGCGGACACCCGCTACAGCAACGCGCGCAGCAGCTCGCGGTTCACCTCGCGCAGCTTCGGCGGCTTCAGCGGCAAGTAAGGGGGCAGGGATGAACTGGCTGGATACGCTAACGCTCTACTTCTACGACAGCTACGGTGCCTTTCCCGCGGTCGCGCTGGTGAACCTGGCGGTGGCGCTGCTGGTGATGGTCTTCGCCCGGGCGGTCGCCGGGCTCACTCAGGGCGTCAGCGCCCTCGCCGAGCTTCACGAGCGCGACAACCCGGCTTTCGGGATTGCCGTCGCCGGCCTGCTGTTCGCGCTGGCGACGCTGCTCACCGGTGCCATGTACGGCGAGGCCGCCGATACGCTCTGGCTGGAGTTCGCGGTCATGCTCGGCTATGGCGTCTACGCCCTGGCGATGATGTTGTTGGCGGGGCTGGTGCTCGAGCACGTCACGCTTCATCAGTTCTCGGTACGTGCCGAGATCCAGGGGCGCAACGTGGCCGTGGGCATCGTCCACGCGGGGAACCTGATCGCCACGGCGCTCATCATCCGTTCGGCGATGCAGTGGCAGGCGGCTTACGGCTGGGCGGACGTGTTGCGGGTGCTCGGTGCGTTCGTCGTCTCCCAGGCGATTCTCCTCGCCGTGGCCCGTTACCGGGGCCTGGTGTTCGCGCGACGCAATGCCGGGGCGGACTTCGCCGAGGCGCTCAAAGACGGCAATGTGGCGCTCGCGTGCCGTTACACGGGGCATCAGATTGGCGTGGCTCTGGGCATCACCGCGGCGAGCTCTTTCGCAGACATCGAACTCGGCTGGTTGAGCGCCGTCGGGACCTGGGCGATCGCCGCGCTGATCGCGACCGTCGCGGTTTCACTCATGGCGATCGTGCTCCGGCATGCGGTGCTCTTCCGCGTGGACGTGGGCGACGAGGTGGATCGTCAGCACAACGTTGCCGTCGGCGCCATCGAAGGTCTCGTGTATCTCTCCGCCGGCTGGCTGCTGGTGGGGTTGTTCGCCTGAGGTAGCAGTGGCGGTGCGGCGATTGCGCGACGTTTACCTGATCGTCGCCACCGGCCTTCTCGCCGGTTGCGGACTGGTCTATGAGTATCTCATGGCCGCCTATGCCGGCCGGGTGCTCGGGGCACTGGAGACCGTCGTCTTCGCCATGATCGGCCTGATGATCCTGGCGATGGGTATCGGCGCCTTCGCCGCCCGCTGCTTCCGCCGTCCGCTTACCGCCTTCGCGGTGTTGGAGCTCGCCATCGCTTTCGTCGGCGGCGGTGCGGTGCTCGCCATCGCCGCGGTCAATGCGCTCGCCTACCTCGCACCCGTGTGGTTCGCCGACTTCCTCGGGCTGCCCGACGGTGTCGATTTGCGCGGCGGGGCCATGGCGGCGCTGGAGTCGCTCGCCGGGGTGTTGCCCTATGCGATCGGCGCGCTGCTCGGGATGCTGGTTGGCATGGAGATCCCCCTGATCGCGCGCATCCGCGAACAGCTTCATGGGCATGCGCTCTCCCACAACGCGGGCACCGTCTACGGAGCGGACTACATCGGCGCCGGTGTCGCTGCCGGCGTGTGGATCGGCGGCATGATGCTGCTGCCGGCGCCGGTGGCGGCAGCGCTCACCGCGGGCGTGAATCTGCTCGTGGGAGTGGGGTTCCTCGTGCTCTTCGCCCGCTGGCTGGGTCGGCGTACCGTGGTGCTCGCCGTGGGCCATGCGGCGGTGGCGGCGATGGCGGTCTGGGTGGGGGTCAACGGCCAGGATCTCGAGGCACGCCTGGAGGATATGCTCTATCTCGACCAGGTGGTCTACAGCAAGAACACGGCGGTGCAGCGTTTCACTGTCACGCGGCGGTACGTGGGGCCGGAGCGCGCCCCCGTGTATACGCTCTATCTCAACGGCCGGACCCAGTTCGCCTCGGTGGACGAGTACATCTACCACGACCTCCTCGTGCACCCGGCGCTCGCCGCCAGCGCCCGCCAGGAGCGCGTGCTGGTCGTCGGCGGCGGCGACGGCCTGGCGCTGCGGGAGATCCTCAAGTGGGATCCGCAGTCGGTGACCCTGGTGGATCTCGATCCGGAGCTCGTTGAGTTCTTCAGCGAGCCGGTGCGTGCCGGCGCAGAGGTGGTCAACGCGCCACTGCTCGCGCTCAATGAGCACAGCTTCAACGATCCCCGCGTGAAGACCCGATTCGGCGACGCTTATCTCATCGTCGACGAGCTCATCGCCGCCGGGCGTCGCTTCGACGCGATCGTGGTGGATCTGCCCGACCCCTATCACCCGGACCTGAACCGTCTGTACGCGAGCCGTTTCTACGCGAAGCTGCGTCATCTTCTCGCCGGTGATGGTGCACTCGCCGTGCAGTCCACCTCGCCGTATCATTCGCGTTCGGCGTTCATGTCCATAGGCCGGACCCTGGAGCATGCGGGGTTCGCCCACGTGGAGCCCTATCACGCCAACGTGCCCACTTTCGGGGAGTGGGGCTGGCATCTCGCCGTCCCCCGTGGACGGCCGGGCAGCGCGCGCGTCGCCGAGCACGAGCGCCTCCCCGTGGAGACCCGTTGGGCGGAGCCGGCGACCATCGCCGCGGCGTTCGCCTTTCCGGGCGATTTCTTCGCCGGGCGCGATGACATCCTGATCAACCGCCTGGGCAACTACGCTGCCTATCGCTATCACCAGCGTGCCTGGGAAGAAGGTGCGCTGCTGCCCGAAACTCATGCGGTGGCGCAGGCGCCGCCGGCCGAGATCCCGTGAGCCAATGACCAGGGAGAGGAGCCCATGACCGAGAGTCTGCAAGCCGTCGAGCAGCGCCTCGCCGAACACATTGCCGCCGAGGCGCTGGCGTTGACCGTCGAAAGCCCTGACGAGGGTGAGGTGTTGCGCGTACGTCTGGCCGAGTACGAGGACCTGCCCGTTACCGTCGTCGCGCAGCCGGCGGAAGTGTTGTGCATGGTGCCGCTTTTCGAGCGTGGCGAGATCGCACCGGGCAAGGAGGCCGAATGCATGCAGGCCATGCTCGAGCTCTCCACGGCGCTGCCGCTGTCCTTCTGTGCCGCCTACCGAAGCCGCTACTGGCTCATGGGCGCGGTGAAAGGGGATGCCACCGGTGAGGAAATCGCTCACGAGGTGATCACCCTTGTGCACAATACCGAGGACGCCGTCGTGCGGCTCGCCGAGTACATGCAGTAGGCCAGCAGGGAGACATTGCGATGAGCCTTATCAGCAAGCTTTTCACCGCCATCCGCGGTGCCGGGCGTGAGGCCGGCGAGGCGGTGGTGGATGCCAATTCGCTGCGGATCCTGGAGCAGGAGATCAAGGACGCCGAGCGTGATCGCGATCGTGCCAAGAACGCTCTGGCCGACCTCATGGCCAAGCAGATGGCCGAGGAGCGCAAGGCCAACGAGCTCGCCGAGCAGATCCGCGAGTACGAAACCCATGCCAAGAAGGCCCACGAACAGGGTAACGCGGAGCTGGTCGAGGACGTGGTCGGCCGTATCTCGGAGCTGGAGCAGCAGCATGGTGAGCATGATGCCGCGGCCCGCGCCTATGCCGAGCGCGCCGAAACCATGAAGGCGCAGATCCGCAAGGTCGACTCGCGTGTGCGCGAGTGCAAGCGCGAAATGGAGATGGTCCGTTCCACCGAAGCGGTGCAGAAAGCGGAACGTTCGCTCTCCGACAACGTGCTCAACTCCGACTCGAGCATGAATTCGGCGATGGGGTCGCTGGAGCGCATCAAGCAGCGCCAGCAGCAGCAGGCCGATCGCCAGAAGGCGGCCAACATCCTCTCCGAGGAGGAGACCGACGATCTCGACCACAAGCTCAAGGAGGCGGGCATTAGCGGCGACAAGCGCGCCAGCAGTCAGGAGGATATCCGGGCACGCCTGGGGCTGAAGTGATGTTCGCCAAGCTCGCACGCCTGTTTCGGGGCGCGACCGCCGGCAGTTCCACGCCTCGCGGGCTCGACCGTGTCGAGGACCTCCAGGCGGGGGATCTCGTGCAGTTCGCGTTGCTCGACCTTCCCGAGCTTTCCGGTCAGCGTCTCGAGGTCACTGCCGTGAACACCTATCGCTACGGCGGCGGGCCCGAAGAACACGAGTGGCAGCTCACCGGCCCCGCCGGAGAGGTCCTCTATCTGGCGGTGGAGGCTGACGACGAGCGCTGGCTCGCCGTCAGCCGCAAGCTCTCGCGCGCGGAGGTTGCCGGACTGTTCGATCTGGATGCCTTCGCCGGGGTTTTCGACGGCCCCGGCAACATCGAGCTGCGGCGCAACGCCGGGGTGGCAGCGCTCGCGGCCTGGACGGTGGACGCCTATCACCAGGTCGCTTCGGCCCAGCGAGGCGAATTCCGCAGCGGGCGAGGCGGCGTCGAGCGTTTCGATTACTACGCCCTCGAAAGTGCGGATGAGCGCTTCTTCGTCGACGCCGAGGTCTACGCCGACGGCGAGACCGAAGTGGCGGCCGGCTGTTATCTCCCGCCGCGGGCTATCGAGCAGCTCTGGCCGCGTGCCGGTGGCAGGGGCTCTCGGTGATGTTGCATCTGCTCAAGCGCCGCCGCCACCGGTTGCCGGTGGTAACGACGCAAACGCTGCGGCACAGCCTCATCCGCACCGGCGTGATGCTGGCGGCCGTGGTGGTCGCCCACGTGCTCGCCATGATGGCCTTCGAGGGACTGGCACCGTGGCCGGCGGTGTGGCTGACCGCCACCACGCTGACCACGGTGGGTTACGGTGATCTGTCGGCGACGACGCCGCCCGGGCAGTTCGCCACCGTGGCGTTGTCGTACGCGCTGGGCATTTTCCTGCTGGCGAATCTCGCCACCTACTGGATCGATTACCGCGCCGAGCGCCGCGCACGCATGCTGCGCGGCCAATGGAGATGGGGCATGGAACATCACATTGTCATCCTCAACGCGCCGGCGCGCCGTCCGGCGCGCTATTTCGAGCGCCTGGTGCAGGAGATCCGGCACTGGGATGGGTTTTCGGAAACGCCCGTGCAGATCGTCACGGAGGCGTTTCCCGACGGCCTGCCGGCCACGCTGCGTGAGAATGGCGTCGTTCACTACCACGGCAATCCGGACGATCCGGACGTGCTGCGCGCGGTGGACATCCATGCCGCCGATCATATCGTCGTGCTCGCCGAGGCGGAGGACGACGCCCGTGCCGATACGCTCTCCCTCGGTCTGGTGGACCGCTTGAGCGATGCGGGCGTTACCGGGCATGTCATCATCGAATGCGTGACCGACCGCAACCGCGCCCGTTTCAAACGTTTCATGCCGGCTGCCACGATCCTGCGGCCGGTGCGCGGTTACCCCGAGATCCTGGCGCGCGCACTTGCCGCCCCCGGTACCGAGCGGGTGCTCGAGGATCTGTTCCAGCACCAGGGCGTGCACCCGCGGCGGTACGATGCCACCTTTGACAGCCTGCACTGGGCGGAGCTCGTCACCCGGTTCGTCAACGCGGGCTATGGCACGCCGCTGGCGTATCTCGATCGTTCCGGCGAGGTTGTCTCCAGCCCGTGTACGGCGGAAATGCTGTCCGGTTCAGCGGTGTTCGTGTTGGTGGACGAAGCCCGCGCACCCGGTGCCGACCAGGTCCGGGCGCTGCTCGGGTGATCCCGGCCCACTCGATGCGTGCACTCGGCTACATTGGGGGAAACACCATTGCTGCGGCGCGAACGATGTGCCGGAAGCGCTTCAAGGAGGATTCCATGACGAACATGCGCCCCATTGCACTGGCGGTTGTGTTGCTGCCGCTGGCCGCCTCCGCCGACACGGGGCTCGACAGCGCCTTCGGCATCGCCTTCGGTGAAGCCTATGCGCCTCCGGAGACGGCGACGGACAAGGCGCTCCCCGATGGCGGTCATCTCTATCGGCTCGACAATCCGCCCCGGCCCTATCCAGTGCTCGACGACTACCGCGTGCGCACCGGCAGCGACGGCCGCGTCGCCGAGATCGTCGCTACCGCGAGCCTGGCGTCGGCCGAGGCGTGTGCCCGCGAGCAGGACGTCATCGCCGATGCTGTCGCGAACAAGTACGAGGAAGTCGCGCGCGTGACCACCGGCGACGAGCTGTTGCGGCGCACCGCACTGCGCATCGGCCCGGACCGCGTGGAGGTCGTGTGCGTTGACGATGCGCTGGAGCTGCGTTACTTGAGTGCGTCCGCCGGTGCCGCTGACTCGACGGAGGCCGTCGGCGCGCAAGACGAACGAAACGCCGAGGATGGGCCACCGGCCCGGGACACCTCTCCACTGTAGGAAACAGCGGTCCATGGGTCCCTGCCACGCGCTTTCGTGGCAGGGCAAGGCGCCGGTGCGGGTCATTCAACCAGGTTGCGGCGGTGGGGCACGGCTTAGGCGTTCGCGGAACCCGCCATCTCCGTTTCCTCGCGTCGAATGCTTACGCCCGGTAAGCTGACGGTGGTTTATTGAGCCATCGATTGCGTCCGAAGCGTTGCGTCAAGCGCAACACACACAGCGTTGAGGGGGCAACGAAGGCGGCATTACGGTTGTCCGAGGTCCCGGCGGGGCCGGGTTGTATGGGGCGTCTCGGGAGGCTGTGCGTGCACGTTCTGGTTATCGGCGGTGGCGTCATCGGGGCCACCACGGCGTATTTTCTCACCGAGGCGGGTCACGAGGTCACGCTGGTGGACCGCCAGCCCTCTCTGGCCGCCGAAGGCAGCTTCGCCAATGGTGGCATGGTACACGCCAGCCACACGGAGCCCTGGAATACCCCCGCGGCGATCCGTCAGCTCGTGCGCTGGATCGGCCGCGAGGAGTCACCGCTGCTGCTGCGGCCGTCACAGATTCCCAACCTGATCGGGTGGGGGCTCGGTTTTCTGCGTTACAGCAGTGCCCGTCACCATGAGCGCAGCACGCGGGTGAACACGCGTCTGGCCGTCTACAGTCAGCGCATGCTCGCCGACATCCGCGCGCGTACCGGCATCGATTACGAGGCCGAGCAGCGCGGCATCATGAAGATCTTTCGCGACCGTGCCGAGCTCGAACACGCAATCACCGCCTCCGCGCTCACCGAGTCCCTCGGAGTGCGCTACGAGGCGCTGGACGTCGACGGCGTGGTGGCGCGGGAGCCGGCGCTCGCCGACGTACGCGACGAGCTCGCTGGCGGCATTTACTACCCCGATGACGAGTCGGGAGATGCCCACCTGTTCACCGAGGCGCTCGCTGCCGTTGTCAGCGAGCGTGGCGGCTCGCTGCGGCTCGGCGAGCAGGTGCTGCGGCTGGAAGGCGGTGCCGGCGGGGTCGACCGCGTGGTCACTGACCAAGGGGAGATCACCGCCGATCGCTACGTGCTCGCCGCCGGTGTGGAAGCGCCCGTGCTCGCCAAGCCGCTAGGGGTGCGACTGCCCATCAAGCCAGTAAAAGGGTATTCCGCCACACTGCCGGCGGCAGGGCATCCCGGGGTACCCGCCACACCGATCATCGATGAGGGCCAGAAGGTGGTGATCACCCGCCTGGGCGAGCGCCTGCGGGTGGCCGGAACCGCCGAGTTCGCCGGTTACGACCGCAGCATTCGCCAGCGACGCGTGGAGATCGTCGTGCGCCAGGCGCTGGCGAACTTCCCGCAATACGCCGGCAGCGTGGATACGACGGCCGCGGAGCCCTGGGCCTGCCTGCGCCCGATGACCATGGACGGGCCGCCGCTGCTGGGCGCAAGCGGCGTTCCGAACCTGCTGCTCAACACCGGACCGGGACATCTCGGCTGGACGTTCGCCGCCGGTGCGGGCCGAGTCGTCGCCGACCTGGTGGACGAGCGCACGCCGGAGATAGACCTGGAAGGCCTCACGCTCGCGCGCTACCGGCGATGAACCACGCGGTGGCCCACGGCGCCCGGGAGACGCACTCGTGAACCGCCTTAGCCCGCGTGCGCTGCGCTATCTCTACGAGGTGGATCGCCTGTGCTCCCTGCGCCGGGCCGCCGCCCATCTCGGCGTGGCGCCGTCGGCGGTTAGCCGTGCGATCGCTGCGCTCGAGGCGGAGCTCGACACGGTGCTCATCGAGCGCTCGCGGCGTGGCGTGCGCCTGACCAGCACCGGTGCCATGGTCGTCGATTACTACCGCGACAGCCGTGCCAGCGAGCGGGCGTTGCTCTCGCGCATTCAGGCGGTGCAGGGACTGCGCCAGGGCGAGATCAGCATCGCCCTCGGTGAGGGCTTCATCGCCGATCTCATCTCGGCACCTCTGCGAGCATTCATGGCCGCGTATCCGCAGATCGTTCTCACCGTCACCATGGCCGGTGCCCATGACGCGATCCGCCAGGTGGTCGACGATCAGGTGGACTTCGCGCTGGTCTACGCGCCACCGCCGGACAGCCGTTTGCACACCCACGTCGCGACCCGCCAGCCCCTGGATCTCATCGTGCCACCGGGACATTCGCTTGCCGGCGGCGGCCGTGCGGTGACGCCCGCGGCGGTGCAGGATTATCCGCTTGGGGTGATGGAACGGGGCTTCGGCATGCACCAGCTCATCGACGTGCTCGCTTATCAGGATCGCCTGCGCTTCGCACCGGCATTGCGCACCAACTCCGTCGCGGTGCTCAAGAATTTCGTGCAGTCCGGCATGGGCGTGGCGTTCATGCCGCAGCTGACGGTGGAGGCGGAGCTCAACCGTGGCGAGCTCGAGCTGGTGTTGGTGGATCATCCGGTTCTCGCGACGGCAGAGGCCTGCATCGTCAGCCGCCGCGGTCGCCCGCTCAGCGTCGCCGCCGAGCGCATCATGACCCACCTCACCGAGGGGATGCGCTTTTTCAGCGCGGATGCACCCGTACGCCTGGGCTGAGCGGGCGCTGCACGCGGTGAAGGCACTGTGCAGAGAGCGTGTGCGCCTCTGAGTAATGCGTTGCGCACAAGGCAACACGTAAAGCATTGCAGAGGCAACAACGTGCACACTACGGTTGCCTACAGTCCTTTGGCTCGTGCGGCCGCAACGCTCGGTTCGCAGGGCCCGGGGCTAATCGTTGGATGGAGGAGGAAGAACGACATGGCCCTTAACCGCCTGCTCAAGCGTCTCGCCGTTGCCGGCGTGGCATTGGCCCTCAGCGCCGGTGCCGAGGCTGCCACTACGGTGAATCTCAGCTATAACGGCGCCCCGGACGCGGACAAGAACGCCGTTCACTTGTTCGCCAGCAATTTCAAACGCCTGGTCGAGGAGAAGACCGACGGCGCCATCGAGATCAAGCTCTACCCCAACAGCATGCTCGGCGAGGAGCAGGCGCGCATGGAGCAGGTGATGAACCAGCCCATGCTCAACGTCGCCTCGTTCGCCGGCGTTTCCCCACTTTTCCCCGAAATTTTCGTCACCTCGATTCCGTTCCTGTTCGAGGACTTCTCCGCCGCCCGCCGCTTCTTCGACGAGGGCGAGTTCTGGCGGACCGCCCGCGAGGAGTGGCGCGATCGCACCGGCACGCGCATGCTCGCGGTGGTCGAGGAGGGGGGCTTTCTCGCATTCACCAACAACGAGCACCCGATCCATGACCCCTCGGACTTCGATGGGCTGCGTTTCCGCGCCATGGACAAGAGCCAGGTGGCACTCTTCGAGGCCTTCGGCGCCTCGGGCACGCCGATTCCTTGGACGGAGGTCTACATGGCGCTGCGCACCGGTGTGGCGGATGGGCAGATGAATCCGCCCATGTACATTATCCTGGGCAGCCTCCATGAGGTGCAGAAGTACCTCACCCTCGCCAACATCCAGTACTCCGACCAGTTCCTGGTGGCCAATGACGCCCTCATGCAGGGGCTCTCGGAGGACGAGCGCCAGGCCGTCGAGGCCGCCGCCGCCGAGGCGAATCGCATCAACCGTGAGGCGGTACAGGCGAAGGTCGCAGAGCGCGTGGACTTTCTCGCCGAGAACGGCATGGAGGTCTATCGCCCCACCGACGAGGAGCTCGCGCGTTTCCGCGAAGTGGGCCAGCCCGCCTACATGGATTGGTTGCGCGACCAGGGCATCGACGAGCGCTGGATCGAGATGGCCCTGGACGACGCCGGCCTCGACGCCATCGCGGCCGAGTGACCGTCCGCGGGGGCTTCTGCCCCCGCGCCCCCGCTGGACAGCCGACGGACTCCACTGATGCGTGACCGAGTCGCCAACTATCTGCGCATGGCTGCACTCGCCATGGCCGGCGTGCTGCTAGTGATCAACCTGGCCGTCGTGAGCCACGGTGTCATTACACGCTACGTCATGGGCGGTTCGCCGATCTGGAGCGACGAGCTCTCGCGCTACCTCATCATCGCCACGGTCATGCTGGCCGCGGGTGCGGTATGGAGCGAAGGGCTGCACATGCGCGTGGGCATCCTCGAACGCCTGCTGCCTGGGCCCGCCGGACGCGTGGTCCGGGCCTATCAGTGGCTGCTGACCCTGGCACTCGCCGGCTTCGGCGCCTGGATCGGCTGGCAGTACGCGTGGTCGGTGAGCGCATTCCGGACCATGGGCCTGGGCATCAGCCGTACGGTGCCGTTGTTGTGCGTGCCCGTCGGCTTCGCCCTGCTGTTCGCTCACGCGCTGCTGCGCGGACCGCGGCCGCTGCCCAGTGCCACCGACACTGATACCGACACGCCGGCGGATGGGGAGGCGACATGATCTGGACCATGCTCGCCACCTTTTTCGCCCACATCCTGCTGGGCGTGCCGCTGTTCCTCGCGTTGCTCGCCACCGCCGTGGTGGGGTTCGCGTTCGTGGATTTCTCGCTGCTGCCACGCATGCTGCCGCAGCAATTCTTCGGCGGCATCAACGCGTTCTCGCTCATGGCGATCCCGCTGTTCATTCTCGCGGGCAATCTGATGAACGCCACGAGCCTCACGCAGCGGTTGATGGATCTGGCTCGCGCCCTCGTGGGGCATCTCCGCGGCGGGCTGGGTTACGTGAACGTGGTCGCGAGCGTGTTTTTCGCCGGCGTCAACGGCTCGGCGGTGGCGGATACCTCCGCGCTCGGCACGCTGCTCGTACCGGCCATGCGCCGCGAGGGCTACAACGCGCCCTACGCGGCGGGGCTGACGGCGGGCAGTTCGCTGATCGGGCCGATCATCCCGCCGAGCATCTTCATGATTCTCTACGCCGCGCTCACGAATACGTCAGTGGGGGATCTCTTCCTCGCCGGTGTCGTGCCTGGGCTGGTGCTGGGCGCGGCGTTCATGGCCATGAACTACGTCTACGCGCGCCGTGCCGCGATACCCGTGCGCGCGCAGCGTCCCGCCGCCGGCGAGCTCGGCCGCGCGTTCGTGGCGGCGCTGCCGGCGCTGGCGGCACCGTTCATCATCGTCGCCGGCATTGTCGGCGGCGTGGTCACGCCCACCGAGTCCGGTGCGCTGACGGCCCTGTACGTGCTCGTGGTCGGCAGCCTCATGGGCGGAGCCTCGTGGCGCGCGGTGATCGCCGCGGTGATGGATACCGTGCGGCTGACCTCTGCCATCTTCCTGATTATGGCGGCGGCGGCCGTGGTGAGCTGGCTGTTGTCCTACGCTCAGGCCCCCGAGCGCTTCGCGGCGATGCTCGCGCCACTCGCCGACCGGCCCGTGCTGGTGTTGTTCGCGTTGAGCGCGATTACGTTCGTCACCGGCATGTTCATGGAAGAGATTTCCGCGCTCATGCTGTTGACCCCGGTATTTCTGCCCGTGGCGATGAGCGCCGGCATCGATCCGGTGCACCTGGGGATCGTGGTCACGCTCAATATCACCATTGCGCTCATCACGCCCCCCATGGGGGCCTGCGTATTCGTCGCTGCCGCGGTGAGCCGCCTCGATATCGCAGCGCTGTTCCGTACGATCTGGCCGTTCGTGCTGGTGGCGCTCGCGGTGCTGGTTGTGCTGATCTGCTTTCCCGCGTTGTCGCTCACTTTGCCGGGGCTGTTTCACTGACCCACTGCCGAGCAATACCTCGTTAACTGCACTATGGACATGACTTTCCCCCCGATTCCCGAGTTGTCCGAGCCCGAGTGGCCCGCTGTCGGCCGGGTGCCGATTGACGAGTGCGACGAACCCCTGGTGCCGCTCGGGCTCGCCCCGGAGCGCATCCAGGTGCTGCCCGCGTATTACGTCGACGGTATTCCCGGGGCAGTGCCCGTGTGCTATGCCCGCGCGAGCGTCCGCGAGCGCCTGCTCACCGTGGCGGACCGCCTGCCCGCGGGCTTGCGCCTGGTGGTGCTCGATGCCTGGCGGCCTTTCGGCGTGCAGCAGTATCTCTACGATCATCTCCAGACGGTGCTGCGTGAAATGCGCCCGGATCTGGACGACAACGAGATCGCGCGGCGTACCCGGGAATTCGTGGCACCGCCGAGCCGTGACAGGAGCGCGCCGAGCCCTCATCTCACGGGCGGCTCGGTGGACGTGACCGTATGCGACGCCGACGGCCGCATGCTCGCAATGGGCAGCGATTTCGACGAGATTACGCCGCGATCGCATACGCGCCACTATGAAGGGAGCGGGGATGCGTCGACGGTGCGCGAATACCGGCGCATGCTCTACCACGCCATGACGGCGGCGGGCTTTACCAACCTGCCGAGCGAGTGGTGGCACTACGACTTCGGCAACCAGCAGTGGGCCTGGTATCACGGCGAGCCCCGCGCCCGTTACGGCCTGGCGCAACCCGAGGGCATCGCCGAGAGCTGGCGGCGCCAGCTATCCGCAGGCGATGCCGGTCGCTGATCGCAAGCCGGTGTGCAACGGCGCCCGGGCTGGGTGACAATGATGGATCGACGGTGGCTCATCCGGCCACCGGTCATCATTCATCGTTACCCGGGAGCGCTTCATGGCCGACGACGGCGCGCTGGTGTTGTTCTCCGGCGGGCAGGATTCCGCCACCTGTCTTGCCTGGGCGCTCGACCGTTTCGAGCGCGTGGAGACGGTGGGCTTCGACTACGGTCAGCGCCATGACGTGGAGATGCGCTGTCGTGACGAGGTGCGCGCCCGTCTGCCGGCGGTGACGGCTGCGTGGCGCGACCGCCTTGGCGATGATCACCTCGTCGACGTGCGCGGGCTCGGTGCCTTGAGCGAAACCGCGCTGACCCGGAATGCCGAGATCACCATGGGCGAATCCGGGCTGCCCACTACCTTCGTGCCCGGGCGCAATCTGCTGTTTCTCACTTATGCCGCAGCACTCGCCTACCGGCGCGGGCTCCGGCATCTGGTGGTCGGGGTGTGTGAGACCGACTACTCCGGATATCCCGATTGCCGTGATGACACCATGAAGGCCATGCAGGTGGCCCTGAACCTCGGCATGGAGCGCCGTTTCGTGGTCCACACGCCGTTGATGTGGATCGATAAGGCCGAGACCTGGGTGCTCGCCGAGCGCCTCGGCGGCACCGATCTGGTCGACCTCATCGTCGAGCACACCCATACTTGCTACATCGGCGACCGCGACCGGCGGCACGACTGGGGCCATGGCTGCGGCGAGTGCCCGGCCTGCCGGCTGCGCGCCGAGGGCTGGCGCGGCTACCGTCGCCGGAGCTCATGACATACAGCGTCAAGCACGTTTTCTACACGCTCCAGGGCGAGGGCGCACAGGCCGGTCGGCCGGCGGTGTTCTGCCGCTTCGCCGGCTGCAATCTGTGGTCGGGCCTCGAGCGTGACCGCGCCACCGCCCGCTGCACGTTCTGCGACACCGACTTTGTCGGGGTGGACGAACCGGGCGGTGGCAAGTATTCCAGTGCCGGTGAGCTCGCGGCCGTCGTCGCCGCGCACTGGCAAGGGGCGGGCGGCCGCCCCTACGTGGTGTGCACCGGCGGTGAGCCGCTGCTGCAGCTCGATGCGCCGCTAATCGATGCCTTCCACGCCGCTGGCTTCGAAATCGCCATCGAAACCAACGGCACCCTGGCGGTTCCCGCCGGGGTGGATTGGATATGCGTCAGCCCCAAGGCAGGCAATCCGTTGGTGGTGGAGGCGGGCGATGAGCTCAAAGTGGTCTACCCACAACGCGATCAGAATCTGGTGGCCCTCGCCCGGCTGGCGTTCCGGCACCACTTCATCCAGCCAATGGACGGCCCCGAGCGTGCGGCCAACGAGCGCGCGGCGGTCGAGTACTGTCTCCGCCATCCCCAGTGGCGATTGAGTCTGCAGACCCACAAGTACCTGGGTATCGAATGAGTCAGCACACCATTACCCGGCGTCTCGAGATCGACGCCGCTCACCGGATTCCGGGTCACCACGGCAAGTGCCGTCATCTGCACGGCCACCGCTACGTGGTCGAGGCCACCTGTGCCCAGGAACATCTCCAGTCCACCGGGGCGCAGCAGGGCATGATCATCGATTTCGCCTTCCTCAAGGAGGAGATGCTCGAGCTCATCGATGCGCCCTGCGACCACGGCCTGATCCTGAGCGTCGCCGACGAGGCCCTGCTGACGCTGTTCGCGCCGGGCGACCCGGAGCAGGCGCGGGCCTGGTTCGAGTCATTGCGCGCCGAGGTGGCGAACGCGGGTTTCTGCGCCACCGTCGAGCCGCGTCTCGGTGGGCGACTCTACGTCATCCCGGACCCGCCCACCGCCGAGGTTCTCGCGCGGCACTGGTTCGAGCGTCTGGCCCCACGCGTGGGGGCTCGCAGTGACCAGGCCGCTCGTCTCACGGCGGTGACCGTCTGGGAGACCCCGAACTGCCGCGCGTGCTACGAGGGTATGGACTAACCCGGCGGTGGTCGTGCGCCGACGGCCCCGGCAGGGGCAATCCGGACCGGGGAATTGCGCATGGCCCGACTGGCCGGCATCCTAGTCCCTTTCCAGGGGATCTCGCCCGTGCTGGGCGGGCAAGGATGCAGGGCCGAGCCATGAGCGCTTCACCACAAGCACAACTTTCCCAGCTCTACAAGAACATCGCTCAGGTGATCCTCGGCAAGCGTGACGCGGTGATGCTCACCATCGCCGCCTGTATCTGCCGTGGACACGTGCTCGTGGAGGACGTGCCCGGCACCGGCAAGACCATGCTCGCCCGGGCGCTTGCGAAATCGATGAGCGCGGAGTTCAAGCGCCTGCAGTGCACACCGGACATGCTGCCCACCGATGTCACGGGCGTGTCGGTGTTCAATCAGCAGGCCGGTGAGTTCGAGTTCGCCCCGGGGCCGGTATTCACCAACATCCTGCTGGCCGACGAGGTCAATCGCACGACCCCGCGCACGCAGTCCGCGTTGCTGGAATGCATGGCCGAGGGACAGGTCACCGTGGAGGGGCGTACCCACCGCATGGAGGATTTCTTCATGGTGGTGGCCACCCAGAATCCGGTGGAGTTCGCCGGCACCTATCCGCTGCCGGAGGCGCAGCTCGATCGTTTCTTCATGCGCATCCGCCTCGGCTACCCGTCGCTGGATGACGAGGTCGGGGTCATGAGCGCCCAGCGGCATACGCACCCCATCGACAGCCTGCAACCGGTCCTCGGACCGGATTCGTTGCTCGCGATCCAGCGCGCGGTGGCCGATGTCACCGTGAGCGCGGACGTGCAGCGGTATATCGCCCGCATCGTGCGCGCCACGCGGGAGCACCCGGATCTGGAGCTGGGGGCGAGTCCGCGCGGGTCCATCGCGCTCATGAAGGCCGCCCAGGCGGTGGCTCTCATTCGCGGGCGGGATTTCGTCGAGCCGCGCATGGTCAAGCAGGCGGCACTGCCGGTGCTCGCCCACCGTCTCATCCCCAGGGCGGGTATCCAGGCCACCGGCAAATCCGCCGAGGCGGTACTGCGCGGTATCCTCGCGGAGATCGAAGTCCCCGCCTGATGAACGCACAACGCTGGCTCAGCCTGCGAACGGCATTGCCCGTGCTGGCAATGGTCGTCTTCCTCATGGCCTGGAACCGGGGGATCGCGCTGCTTTACGGGATGTTCGCGCTGGTGGTGGCGACATTCATGGTGGGCTATCTCGCGCCCTGGTGGAATCTCCGGGGGCTGCGGGTGTCCCGGTCGCATCCGGCGACGGTGAACGCGGGAGAGGCCCTGCCGCTACGTCTGACCCTGTCCCGGCAGGGGCGCCTCAAGCGTTACCTGATCGCAGCCACCGATCGCATTCCGTGTGCCGAGCCGGGAGAGGAGGCGCCGATGATCTTCGTCGAACGCGTTGGCCGCGCCGTCGAGGTGGCGTTCCCGGTGCCCTGCGATTGGCGTGGGGAGCACCGCCTGGGGCCGCTGGCGGTGGAGACGGCCTTTCCTCTGGGCATCCACCGTGTCCGGCGGGATGTACCCGCCAGTACTTCCTCGGTGCTGGTCTATCCGGCTGCCCGCGAGATCCCGTGGTTTCCGGGTCTGGCCGCCGCCCAGGCGGCTCCCAGCGGTGGCGGCCGCACGGCGGTGGCGGGTGGGGCCACCGAGTTCATGGGCGTGCGCGAGTATCGTCGCGGGGACAGCCCGCGGCACGTGCACTGGGGACTGTCCGCCCGTCGCGGTGAGCTGATGGTGCGGGAGTTCGAGTTCGTGAGTACCGCGCAGGTCTGCCTGCTGCTGGATCTTGACGCCGGTGCGGTCCATGGCGAGGGTCGCAACTCATCGTTCGAGCACGCCGTGACCGTCGCCGCCGCCGTCGCCCGATATGCCCTGGCGCAGGGGCATCGTGTCCAGCTGCTGGGCTACGGCGAGCAGCCGGTTACGGTACCGCCGGGGCATGGCGAGAGCCAGCTGCATCGCATCCTGGAAGCCCTCGCGCGAGTGCAGCCCAACGGAGAACTGCCCTACCGGCAGGCGGTCCTCCGGGCCCAAGGCACGATTCCGCCCGGGAGTACGCTGGTGACCTTCGAGCGGGCGAACCGCGACGGTTCGCCGGTGGAGGTGTTGCCCCTGTCATCCAGGGTGCACCCGGTGCGCCTGCTCTTCGACGGCTACAGTTACGATTATCCGCTCGCGCGGTCCGAGCCGGTCGCCCAGCAGCCCACCGCCAGGGTGCCGCAGTACGTGCTGCGCCACGGCGACGACCCCGCCACCGTGTTCAGGAGGCCCGCATGACCCTGCGTGGCGGCGGTCTTTACGCGAGCCTCTGGGCGTTGATGACCGTCGCTGCCATGGCCCGCGGCGCCGTGGGCGAGGGGCTGTTCGGTCTGGCAGCGGCCGCCGGATTCTGGGCGCCGCTGTTCGCGGTGGGGCTGTGGATCGGCCATGCCAATGCCCGTGCTGGCCGGAAACCGCTCAAGCGGGTCACCGAAGGCGTTGCGGCCGTGGGGTTGGGGGTGTTTCTGCTGCTGCTCGCGATTGCGGGTCTCGTGCCGGCGTTGCTCACGCTGGTGCTGTGGATTCAGGCGGCACAGAACTTCTCGCTTGCCCGGGAGCGCGATGTCTACTTTGCGCTGGCCATTTCATTCGCCGTGTTTATTTCCGCCGCTGCCGAGAGCAAGACTACGGTCTTTCTCGTGTGGGTGGTGCTCTACGCGCTGGCGGCGACGTTCGTGTTGGTGGGGCTGCACAGCGAGCACGAAGGCGGTCGTGCGCGGGCGGTGGCAGGGGCGAACCGCCGCCTGCCCCTGCCGGCGGGCACCGCCTTTCTGACCACGAGCATCCTCGCCATCGCGTTGACGCTGTACCTGTTCGTGCCACAGCCACCGGCCAAGGGCGTCGGCGGTTTCTACGCCGGCGGAGGCCCGTTCTACGAGAACGAGCAGTGGGAATCCGAGGCCGAGGCGCGGGAGAGCGGTGGCAGCGACGCTATGGGTGACGGTTCCGGTGGTGGTGGTAGTGGTCCGGAAGACGCATCCGGCGATACACGTGGCGAGGAGGGACAGGTACCCCGGGCTGGTGACCAATCCCGGGGCGAGGCGAGACAGCCGTCGGACTACCGCGGATTCGACGACACCCTGCCCATCGAGAACCCGGGCCGTGGTGGCCAGGGCGGCGAAAGCGGTGGAGTGGGCAATGGCATCGTCATGTACGTCCGCGCCGATCGTCCGCTCTACCTTCGTGGCCGGGTCTTCGACACCTTCGCGGACGGGCGTTGGAGCACCCGCCACACGTGGGAGGAGAAGCTGCCGGTGGACACAGGCGGCCTCAAGCTGCGCCCGCATCCGGACGGCGCCGGCGTCAGCTACACGGTGGAGGTAGCGTCACCGAGTAGCGACCTCGTCTTCGTGGTGCCGCAGGCGCTGGCCCTCAAGTTTCCGGGCACGGCCATCGCCCGCGATGTCCACGGCAGTCTGCGGGCCCCGGATACGCTCGAAGCGGGCACACGCTATTCGGTACGCTCGCGCATCGAGACAGTCGATGGCCACCCCAAGGGCGCCCAGGCGTCCATTACCGACCCGGCGGCGTATCTCCAGCTGCCACCAGGGCTCGACGCCCGTATCGAGCGGCTCGCCCGCGAAGTGGCGGACGGCCGCGACGGTCTGGAGGCCGCGCTCGCCCTGGAGTCGCACCTGCGTACGAGCTACGAGTACAGCTTTCGCAGCGTCTTCACGTCGCAGGGCTACACCCCGCTCGAATACTTCCTCTTCGAGGCCGAACGCGGACACTGTGAGTACTTCGCCAGTGCCCTGGCCGTGATGCTGCGCACGCTGGACATCCCCAGCCGCCTGGTCACCGGCTTCTCGGCCACCGACCGCAACCCGGTGACCGGCTACTACGAAGTGCGCGGCCTCGATGGCCATGCCTGGGTGGAGGCGTACTTCCCGGAGCATGGCTGGGTGCAGTTCGAGCCCACGCCTTTCTACGCCCTGCCGAATCAGGAGCGCCAGGCCGATACCGTCGGTGCCGGTTTGCTGGACTACCTGCGTGCGATGACGCGCAATGCCCGACAAGTGGCGCCCGAGGCGGAGAGCACGCAATATCTGGTCTCGCTGAACGACTGGCTGGAACGTCTTCAGGCCTGGTACCGCAGCGCGATGGAGACCCTGCGCGCTGCCTTGCCCGCGCTGGGGCTTTGGCTGCTGCTGCCCGGCGTATTGGCGGTGGCGGTCCTCGCGGGGCTGTGGGCCGGCTGGCGCCACCTGCGCCTGCCCATCGTGCGCCGGCTCGCACGCTGGCGCGTGGAGCGGGCCCGGCGTGCCGGGCCAAAAGCGCTGGTGCTGGCTTGTTTCCGCGAGGCGGAACGGATGCTCGCCTGCGCCGGCTACCCGCGGGACCGGGCTACGACGGTCAGCGAGTACACCGAGGGCATTATCAACACCGAAGTCCGGGGTCTTGCCGACCCACTCGCGGTGATCGGCGAGGCGTTCATTCTCGCCCGCTACAGCGACCGGAACGTGGCCGCCGAGGACGCCGATCGGGTTTACCGGGCGTTTCGGGCTCTCATGCAGGGCACGGGCGCCGGCCGGCGCCGAAGCGTCTAGCCGCGAGCCCGGGGCATCCGCTGCAATCGCCTCGGCCGTTTCCCTTGACCCGCGGTGCCGAGCGCTGGGGCACGTTGTACTTGGTTTACGCCTAGCTCACCCTTTTGAGCTTGCCTTGATGCCGGCGACCAGCTCGTCCGGTGGCGTGACACTCTCGTGATGGCGTCCGCGGCCGGCCACGCTAGGCTTGTCACTGACCCGCACTATGCGGCGTTGGCAGCCTGCGGGGAGGCGTAGGGGTCATGGGCGAGGCGCATCGGATCCTCTGCATCGAGGACGATTTGCAGATCGGCACCCTGGTGCGCGATCAGCTCCGGGATCTCGGCTATCGCGTGGAGTGGCTGGTGGACGGCGCGGCCGGGTGGGCACGGTTCAACACCGGTGGCTACGATCTGGTAGTACTCGATCTCATGCTCCCGTCGCTCGACGGTCTCGAGATCTGTCGGAGGATCCGGCGCACCGACGGCTACACCCCGATTCTCATGCTCACGGCCAAGGCGTCGCTCGAGGACATTGTGGTGGGCCTGGAGCTGGGGGCGGACGAATACGTCACCAAACCGTTTCGCGTTGCCGAGCTGGTCGCGCGCATCGGCGCGCTGTTTCGCCGTCTCGAGGCCGATCACCGTCATGGCGCGGCCGCCCCGGCCGAGCCGATGTTGCGGCGCGGCGCGCTTATCATCGATTCTGCCAAGCACCGGGTGACGCTGCACGGCAAGGCGGTGGCATTGACCGCCAAGGAGTTCTCCCTGCTCGCCACTTTCGCCCGGGAGCCGGGACGCAGCTTCAGCCGCGGCGAGCTCCTCGAACGGGTATGGGGCTCGGAGTTCCAAGGCTTCGACCACACGGTGAATACGCACATCAACCGCCTGCGCAACAAGATCGAGCCCGATCCCGGCTGCCCGCACTACATCCGCACTGTCTGGGGGGTGGGCTACCGCTTTGCCGATCTCGGTGAGCTGGAGGCGTGATGCGTCCATGGAGAAGCCTCTACGCGAGAATCGCAACGGTCTACCTCGTGCTTCTGCTGCTGCTCGCCGTAATCACGGTATGGGTGACATTACGCGAGTTCGATCGTTTCAACCTGGAGCTCGAGCAGCGGGTGAACATTCCGTTGGCCGAGAATCTCGCAATGATCCTGGAACCGCCCATTGCCGCGTCCGGTGTGGACAGCGAGCGTACTCGCGAGGTCGCCGCCCACATCACCGCCATCAACCCGGCCTTGGAGCTCTTCGTCCTGGATGGAGGCGGTCGGGTACGGGCGGCTTTCGCCCACGAGGGGTGCGGAGCGGGCGCACGCGTTCCTCTCGCGCCCATACGCGACTTTCTCGCCGGTGAGGCCATGTTGCCGTTGATGGGCACGATGCCCTGTACGGGTGCCTCGACCATCTTTACCGCCGCGCCCATCGCGTTGGCGAACGGCGGTCGTGGCTACCTTTACGTCGCGTTGCACGGCCGCCCTTATCGCTCCGCCGCGGAAATGCTCGAGGAGAGCTACATCGCGCGTAGCCTCGCGGTATCCGGACTCGTGGCGCTGCTGCTCGCCGTGACCATCGGGCTCGTATGGTTTGCCTGGCTGACGCGGCGTCTGCGTGGACTCACCGCTACCGTCGAGGCGTTCTCGGCGGGTGACTATACGCGGCGCATTGCCCGGCCGGGTGGTGACGAAGTCGGTGTGCTGGGGCGAGCCTTCAACGAAATGGCCGGTACCATCGAAGCACAGGTAAACGCGCTACGCCGCAGCGACGAGCTGCGCCGCGATCTGGTGGTCAGCATCTCCCATGACTTTCGCACCCCGCTTACCTCGCTGCGCGGTTTCGCCGAACGCCTGGCCGCGGAAGGTGACGCGCTGCCGGCTGCCGATCGCGCTCAGTACCTGCGCGGCATGATCAAGAGCTGCGAGCAGCTCGCACGCCTCGCCGGTCAGCTGTCGATGCTCTCGCAACTGGATCCCCACCACGGGGCGCTGCGGACCGAGCCGTTCTCCGCGGCGGAGCTGGTGCACGATATCGTTCTCAAGTTCCAGCCCCAGGCGCAGGCGCTGGGCGTGCAATTCTCACTCGCGCCGGTGCCCGAGCTCCCCGCCGCGGTCGCCGATATCGGGCTCATCGAACGGGCCGTTTCGAACCTCGTGGACAACGCGCTGCACAATACCCCGCCGGGCGGTGAAGTGGTGTTGACGCTCGGCGAGCGTGGCGGGCGGATCATGGTGCGGGTGCGCGACACCGGCTACGGTATTGAGCCCGACGAGCTCGCGCTGGTCACGCAACGCTTCTACCGCACGCGCCGCAGCCGCTCCCGCTCGGGTGGTGGCACCGGGCTCGGGCTCGCCATCGCCGGCGAGATTGCCGACATGCACGGCGTGCGCCTGGACCTGACAAGCGATCCGGGCCGCGGCACCGTCGTGGCCTTCGAGTTGCCCACCGACGCTAGCTGAGTATTCGCTGTGTGTGGACGCCAACGCATTGCCATTGCCGGATTCCCGCGTGGGTACGGGTGTGCGGTGCAGGGGGTGGCCCGCCCCGGCGGTGCCGGGGCGGACGTCGGGACTATCGCAGGCGGGTGATCGTGACCTGGATCGTGGGGTTGTCCCAGCGATTGAGGCCCGTGAGCACGGAGCTGGTGAGGCCGTCGTCGGCGGTGACCACGCCGCTGTGTGCACGCACATCGTCCACCGGGTCGTCACGCACTGCGTTGAAGCCTTCCTGCACGCCGCCCGCCGCGGCCGGCCCGGGCACGGTGTCGGCGGTCTCCGTGTTGGCCTCGGTGCCGGCATCATAGCTGTTGCCGATGAGGGTGACCCGATCGCCAACGACGAGCTCACCCACGGGCACGGAGTCGAGCCCCGTGAAGGCGTCGTTGGTATTCACCAGCATGCTGGCGAGGCTCAACCACAGGGTGCGCGGGTTCCTTGTCGTTGCTTTGATGATCAGCGTTCCGCTTCCTCCCGGGCCTACCGGGCCGCCGGCCGACTGGGTCGCCAGTACCGCCGTCGAGCCCTCGGCTTCGGCAAGGAAGTCGCCGTTCGCACCGCCCTCGGCGAGCACTTCCAGTCCCTGTGAGGCAGTCATGCCGGTGGTGAACGGGGTATAGTCCGCACGGTGCAGCACGAGCGCTGGCGGCGAGAGCGGCTGTCCGGCGGTCAGGTTGGTGGTCGTGACCTCGAAGCGGGCGGTGACGGCGAACGGGTCGTCGTCGCCGTTGCAGCCGGCGATCGCAATGGCCGCTAGAGCGGTGAGCCCTGCGCCGGTCAATGGGTGTGTTCGCGAGCCCATGACCCTTCCTCCCTCACCGCCGACTCACGGTGATCCGAACGACCGGGTTGAGCCACCGTTGCCGGCGGCTGTCGACGTCTGTGGCGCCTCCGGTGGGATTCGTGTCCCCGAGCTGGCCGCGGTGGACATGGACGAAGCCCTCCGCCGCCGCGGCCAGGCCGCTGCCGCCGCTGTCGACGACCGGGTCCATGGGCGGCGGTACCGGGATGCCCGGCTCGTTGGGAACCCCGCTTCCCCGCACCTCGTCGTTGCCTTCGGTGCCGGCGTCGTAAGCATTGACGTGGAACACGTGAGTGCCCGGCTTCACCGGCAGGGAAACGGCATTCAGGCCGATGAAACCGTCGTTGGTCGGCAGCATCATTGCCACGATCGACAACTGCGTGTTGGCTGCCGCGTTGTCGGTTGCCAGCACCAGCGTCGTGGTAGTGCCGGGCTCCGTGACCGGTGCGCCGGAGGGGTTCGTCACGACACTCGCCCCGAGCGCTTCCAGGTCGTCGGCCAGAGGCGCGATGTTGCCGCCTTCCGCCATGGCCTGAAGGCTCAGCGACGCGCTCGTTCCGGGCTCGAATATGCCTGTGTCTGAGCTGTGCGCCGCCACCAGCAGTGGCGTCAGCCAGATGCCGCGGGTGAGGTTGTGAATGCTGATGTCGAACTCGGCGGCTGTCGCGCCGCCCGTGCCCAGCGCCAGAGCGACGCCGATGCCCACGATGGACGTTCGTACGCGTTGCATGATGAGACCCTCCGTGACCGCGGACTGTCGTGCCCACGCTGTCAGTCTCGAAGAATGCGGTGCGTCATGTATCACGGAACCGTCACGACTACCCGCCACCGCCGCAATGGCACTGGCTGGTCCCGGGTCGGGCGGCTAAGCTCAGGAACAAGGGGAGCTCTCGCTCCGCCGAGCACGGGGGCACGGGCGTACCGGGTACGTGCGTGACCGGCAAGTTGGGGGAGAGGTTGACATGAAGCTGACGCGGTATTTCTTCATCAGCGATGACCTCGACGATCTGGAGCGTTTCGAAGAAGAGCTCGAGTCGGCAGGGCTGGTGACGCCCCAGATCCATGTGCTAACGCTCGAAGAAAGCGAGGCCGACCATCACCATCACCTCCACAAGGTGACGGCGTTCATGAAGAAGGACGTCATTCATTCGACCCTCATGGGCGCGGGCGTCGGCGTGGTCATGGCGATACTGGTGCTGGTGATCGCGTATCTTGCCGGCTGGACGGACACGCCCGCGGGCTGGCTACCGTTCACCTTCCTGGCACTCATTACACTCGGCTTCTTCACCTGGGAAGGTGGCCTGTGGGGTATCGATACGCCTAACGTGCACTTCCGCAATTTCGAGAACGCCCTGCAGCAGGGCAGGCACGTATTCTTCGTGGATGTGCAGCCGCACCAGGAGGAAATCGTCAGAAACCTGGTCGACAATCACCCCACCGTCGAGGCCGCCGGCACCGGACGCGCGTCACCGCACTGGATCGTGCGCTGGCAGGACGGCATCAAGCGCTTCTTCACGCAGACGTTTCCGTAGGCGCAGCCGGGTTCACCGATGCGGCGAGCCGAAGAGGGTTGCGGCCTGGTGCTGGGGGGATGCGCGGACTGAGTGCCACGCAGGCTGCGAGTCGAAAGTGGAAAGTATCAAGTGAAAAGCGTGGAGCCACTGGGGCGTGGCAGCCATATGGCACGATAATCGACGCTGGCTCTTGAAACTTTCGACTTTTGGCTTACCGCTTCTTTCAACGTCAGTTGAGAAAGAACACCAGCCGCGTGAAGAGGGTGTAGTTCGCCTCCAGCGCCATCAGCAGCGTCATCACGAGCAATACCCCGGGCGGTACCAGGACGGCAGCCATTATCGCGAGCCGTTCCCAGGCCATGTGCATGAACACCGCCACGATCAACGCTGCTTTCAGGATCATGAACAGCGTGATCAGAAACCACCGGAGAAAGCCCTCGAAACCGGCGTAATCGACCAGGTAGGAGAATACGCTGAGGACGAACAGCAGCCCCCAGATGGCCAGATAGATGCCAATCGGGTGTTGCTGTTGCTCGGCTTGTTCTTGGGCCATGACCCACCTCCTACCAGAGATAGAAGAACGCGAAGATGAACACCCAGACCAGGTCGACGAAGTGCCAGTACAGACCGAGCGTCTCCACCATCTCGTAGCGGCCGCGACGACCGGTGAGAAAGCCCGGGCGCTCATCGTCGAGGGCGCCGCGGATCACCTTGGTGGCCATGATGATGAGAAAGATCACGCCGAAGCTCACGTGGGTGCCGTGGAAGCCGGTGATCAGGAAGAATGACGCACCGAACTGTGGCGCCCCCCAGGGGTTACCCCACGGGCGTACGCCTTCGTGGATGAGCTTGGTCCATTCGAATGCCTGCATGCCCACGAACGAGGCCCCGAGTATCGCGGTGAGCACGAGCAGGATCGCGGTCATGCGGCGGTTCTTCTCATAGCCGTACTTCACCGCCAACGCCATGGTCCCGCTGCTGCTGATGAGGATGAACGTCATGATCGCGATGAGCAGCAGGGGAACGTTCTGGCCGCCGAGGTGCAGGGCGAACACTTCGCTCGCGTTGGGCCACGGCTGCGTGGTGGCAATGCGCACCGTCATGTAGCCGACCAGGAACAAGGCGAAGATGAAGGTATCGCTCAGCAGAAAGATCCACATCATTGCCTTGCCCCAGGGCACGTTCTTGAACGCGCGCTGGTCGGAGGACCAGTCCTCCACGAGCTCCCTGACGCTGGGCGGGAGCGAGGTGTCGGTGGGTTTCGTCTGCGCCACGGCGTCTGCCCTCCCCCTAGGTGTTCAGGAGCAACGCGAACAGCACTGCCCAGAGCACCAGCAGGTAGTGCCAGTAGATCGCGCACAGCTCCACGCTCGCGCGCACTTGCGCCGGCGAGGCACCTCGCCACACCGCCGCCACGGTGCGGCCCCAAGCCACGAGTCCGCCGAGGAGATGGGCGGCGTGCAACGCGGTGAGCAGGTAGAAGAACGCGTTGGCCGGGTTGGCCGCGAGTCCGTAGCCGGCGGCGTCGAGCTGGCGCCAGACAAGGTACTGCCCCACCACGAATGCCACGGTGCAGGCGCCGCCGGCGGTGAGCGCCCGCCAAAGGGCCCGTGCACGGCTGCGCTTCGCCGCGCCCCAGGCCCACTGCAGGGCGACGCTGGCGAGCAGGAGAACCCCGCTGTTCAGCCAGAGCAATGACGGTTCGGGCAGAGCGCGCCAGTCGCCGCCGAACTCCATGCGTATGGAGTAGGCGCTGATGGCGAGCGCGAACAGCGAGCTGACCACCGCGAGAAAGACGGCCAGCCCGACGCGGGGGGCCGTAACGCCCTGCGGCATGTCGTGAACGGGCGCGGTACGCGCCGATTCGGCCACCCACGGCTGCACATTCACCGACTGGCTCACGAGCCAGCCGGCGAACACCGCCATGAGCACGGCGAGGAAAACCAGCGTTACCGTCATGAGCGCTGCCCCTCGCCGTCGTCGGGTTCGACCTGTTCCGGCGGTACGTTCTGTGGAATGAAGTCATCCCGCGCGCCCGGCACGCCGTAGTCGTAGGCCCAGCGGTAGACTACCGGCAGCTCGTCGCCGAAGTTTCCGTGGCGTGGCGGCGTGTGCGGTGTCTGCCATTCCAGGGTGGTGGCGTGCCACGGATTCGGGCCCGCCTCCCGGCCACGGAAGTAGCTCCAGACCAGGTTGTAGAAGAACAGCGCCTGGACCAGGGCCACCACGATGGCGGCGATGGTGATCGCGACGTTGAGCTGTGCCACCGAATCGGAGATGAAGGCGGTCTCGCCGTAGGCGTAGTAGCGCCGCGGTACGCCCTCGAGGCCGATGAAGTGCATCGGATAGTAGATGGCGTAGGTGCCGAGGAAAGTGACCCAGAAGTGGATCTTGCCCAGGGTGTCGTTGAGCATGCGTCCGGTGATCTTCGGGTACCAGTGATAGATTGCGCCGAAGATCACCAGAATCGGCGCCACGGCCATCACCATGTGGAAGTGACCGACCACGAAATAGGTGTCCGACAGCGGCACGTCCACGGTCACGTTGCCGAGGAACAGGCCGCTCAGTCCGCCGTTGACGAAGGTGAAGATGAATCCGATGGCGAAGAGCATGGGCACGGTGAGGCGGATGTTGCCGTGCCAGAGTGTGAGGACCCAGTTGTAGACCTTCAGTGCCGTGGGCACCGCGATCACCAGGGTCGTGGTGGCGAACAGGAAGCCGAAGTACGGGCTCATGCCGCTGACGTACATGTGGTGCGCCCACACCACGAAGCTCAGCGCCCCGATGATGATGATCGCCCAGACCATCATCCGGTAGCCGAAGATGTTGCGCCGCGCATGAGTTGCGATGAGATCGGATACGATGCCGAATGCGGGCAGGGCCACGATGTAGACTTCGGGGTGGCCGAAGAACCAGAACAGGTGCTGGAAGAGAATGGGGCTGCCGCCCTGGTGGGAGGTGGTTTCTCCGCCCATGGCGAGCATCTCCGGCATGAAGAAGCTGGTGCCGAGCAGCCGGTCGAACAGCAGCATGAGCACGGCGACCAGCAGCGCCGGAAAGGCGAGCAGCGCCAGTACCGTGGCCATGAATATGCCCCAGACGGTGAGCGGCAGGCGCATCAGGGTCATGCCGCGGGTGCGCGCCTGGAGCACGGTCACGATATAGTTCAGCCCGCCCATGGTGAAGCCGATGATGAAGATGATCAGCGATAGCAGCATGGTGATCATGCCGCCGCCGACACCCGGTGTGCCCTCGCTGATCGACTGGGGCGGGTAGAGGGTCCAGCCGGCGCCCATGGATCCGCCGGGGACGAAGAATCCTGCCGTGAGCACCAGTACCGAGGCCAGGTAGAACCAGAAGCTCAGCATGTTGACGTACGGGAAGACCATGTCCCGCGCGCCGCACATCAACGGGATGAGGTAGTTACCGAAACCGCCGAGAAAAAGGGCGGTGAGCAGGTAGACCACCATGATCATGCCGTGCATGCTCACCGACTGCAGGTAGCTCGACGGGTCGATCAGCGAGAAGGTGTTCGGGAAGGCGAGCTGCAGGCGCATCGCGATGGACAACACCAGCGCCACCAGGCCGATGGCGATGGCGGTAATGCCGTACTGGATCGCGATGACCTTGGCGTCCTGGCTCCAGATGTATTTCCCGACGAAGGTCTTGGGGTGGACCAGCTCCATGTCCTCCGTCTCGGCCGGCGGAGCGTGCGAGACGGCGTCGTGCGCGCGTTCAACCATCGTCATTCCTCCCCGCGAGCGTGGCTCCGCCCGCCTTTGCCGGGGTCGGCGGCAACGTGTCGATGTAGGCGATCACATCGCGCACGGCCCGCTGGTCGGTGAGCATCTCCGACATCGAGGCCATTTGCGCGCCGTAGAAATCCTCCGGGTGATGGCCGCGGACCCCCTGGCGGAAGTGCTCGAGCTGGCGCAGCAGGTACCAGTCGCTCATGCCCGCGAGTCTCGGGGCGTTGGTGGTCCGCCGCCCCTGCCCCTGGGGGCCATGGCAGGCGCTGCAGGTCCGGTAGAGGCTCTCACCGCGCGCGGCATTGGCCGAGACGGTCTCTTCCGCGGGGTTGTCGGGCAGGGTGGCCACGTAGGCGGCGATGTCCGCCATTGCGGCGCGGTCGGGCAGGCGACCGGCGAACGGACGCATGCGCTGGCCCGGCGCGTCCTGCTTGTGGGTGCCGCGCAGCCCGTCCTTGAACTTCTGGAGCTGGCGGATCAGGTACCACGGCTCGAGCCCCGCGATCTTCGGCGCTTCCACCGCCGGGTTGCCTTGCCCCTGTTGACCGTGACATCCGGCACAGGCGGCGAATTGTGCTTCGCCGGCCTGTGGGTCGCCGTCGGGGCGGGCTGCGACCTCGCGGTAGGTGGGGTGCGAGGCCAGCCACTTGTCGAACGCCGGGCGTTTCACGACTTCCACCATGCCCCGCATGGCGAAGTGGGCGATGCCGCAGAGCTCCGCGCAGAGGATCTCGAATTCACCCGTGCGGGTGGGCGTGAGCCACAGATAGGATACCTGACCGGGCAGCAAGTCCATCTTGGCCCGGAACTGTGCCACCTGGAAATTGTGGATTACGTCCTTGGAACGCAGCAGCAGCTGCACCGGCTCGTCCACGGGCAGCACGAGCCTGGGGCTGCTGACCAGGACATCGTCCTTGCCCGCCGGGTCGTCCGGATCCATGCCGAAAGGGTTGTCGGCGCTGACGAGCCGTGCATCGACGCGGCCGAGCTCGTCGTCTTCGCCCGGGAACCGAAAGCTCCAGTGCCACTGCTGACCCACCACTTCCACCTCGTGGGCGTCCTCCGGAACGCTAACGAATGCCCCCCAGACGAACAGCCCCGGTGCCAGCAGTGCGGCAATGCCCACGGTAGTGACCCCCGTGAGCCAGATTTCCAGCTTCTTGTTCTCGGGTTCGTAGCGGGAGCGGCGGTCACGTTTGTAGCGGTAGCGGATGATGGCGTAGGCCATGAACAGATTGACTGCCGCGAAGATCAGGCCCGTCACGGCCCAGGTGATGTCGATGGTCCCGTCCATGGCCCCCCAGTTGGATGCCAGTGGCGTCAGGTGCCAGGGACTGACGAAGTAGAACACCACCGACGCCACGAGCAGGACGATCAGTACGATCGCAATGACCATTCACAGCCCTCCGCGTCCGCCGCACGGCCGAGGTACGTTGAGACGGCGCTCCCACTCCTGAGCATAGCGGGGCATTGGCCGGCGGCCACCCGCGGTGGTCCGCGGTATCGGCGCCAGGTGGTTGCCGGCACGCAGCCGCAACGCACTTGCCGGGAATGATCCGGGGTGGAGGAGGTTGTCCGCGAGGCGCCGCCGGAGCGGGCCGCACCGGCGGCGTGTGCGCGACTGCACCCGCGCCCGTTGCCCCCGCGGTGTCGGGGGCAACGGGCACGCGACCGCCTCGTGCGCCCCCGGTCTCGAAGGAACCACCGTGGCGTCAGCCACCATGTCTCCCCTCCTCACGCGTCGAAGTAGTGGATGTAACGACGCGTGGCTACTGAAAAAACTAGAGGGCGGCGGGGGGGAATGCAAACGACACCCATGCTGGTGTCCTGAATCAGAAATCCGCTGTATTCCTGCGCGTCATGGCGCCGCCGTCGCTAGGCGTCGGCGCCCGGCGCGGGGGATCGGGAAGTCCACGCGGGAACGGAGGGCGTCTCTCGCCGCCTCGAGGTCCTCATCTCGATGTCGGGAAAAGCACGTGGCCACTGCCGGAGGCGCCGGCAGCTGGTGCTGCATGGGCGCCACGGCGTTGACGTGCATCAAGGCCGGGAATCGCAGGGGCGCCTAGCCTCCACGACCAGGCGCCGGTGTGAACACGTGACCCGCGTTAGTATCATCCGCGGCTGTCTCGTAGTGACTAATCAGGGAGGATGCGATGGCCATCGGAAAAACCCGGCTTGCGCTGTACGCGCTGTACGCGCTGTCGCTCGTCTGCATGCTGTTGGTGCCGGTTGCTTCGGCGAACGACAGCGGCCTCAGCGACGCCGAGGCGGTTAATGTCGCGGGCCGGCAGAGGATGCTGATCCAGCGGATGGTGCTGTCTTACGCGGAAATCGGCCAGGGGGTCGACACCGCCAACGCTCGTGAACGCCGCGAGAACGCGGTCGCCCGTTTCCAGGACCAGTTGACCGCCCTGGAAGCGTACACGCGGGGATCCGATGCGGCAGAGGCGTTCGCGCGGGTGGCCGAGCGGTGGGCGCCTTTCCGGGTGGCGGTCACGGCCGAGCCCAAGGCGGCTGCCGTGCAGAGGCTCCTCGAGCTGGAAGCGCCGTTGCTCGCGTCGGCAGAGGCGCTGGTCAAAGCCCTGGAGGAGGCGCACGGGCATGCACTCGCCCACCTCGTCAACGTATCGGGGCGCCAGCGCATGCTCTCCCAGCGCGTGGCGAAGTACTACCTGATCGAGGCGTGGGGTACGCGCACCGAGGCGATCCGTGAAGCGCTCGAAACCGCTACCGCCGAGTTTCGTGCCGGGCTCGAGGAGCTGCTCGACGCCCCGCAGACGGATCCCGAGCTGCGCGAGCAGCTTCGCCGCCTGGACGATGGCTGGTACGCCTTCGAGAAGATGCTGGCCCTCGAAGAGGGCGAGTATGCACCGCTGCTGGCGACCACGCTCGCCGAGCGCATCCTCGACTCGGCGGAGAAGGTCACCGCGCTGTATGCCCAGCGCCTGGAGGGGGCGAGTTCCTGAACCCGAGCCGCCCCTGGCGCGGCGGGCTGTCCCGCCCGGCGAGCCGCTTCCGGCATGCGCTACCCGGACGGTGCGTCCGGTGCCACGCGCACGGCGCACATCTTGAATCCGGGGATCTTCGCGTATGGGTCCAGGCTCGGGTCGGTGAGGGCGTTGGCCGCTGCCTCGCGGTAGTGCATGGGAATGAATACGGTGCCCACGGCTACGTCCGTGGTCACCCGCACCGGCAGGCGTACCTCGCCGCGGCGTGAGGTGACCCGTGCGAGCTCGCCGTCGGTGACGCCGAAATGGGCGGCATCGTCGGGGTGGACCTCGACGAAGGGGTCCGGCGAGAGCGTATCCAGTGCCCGTGAGCGCCGCGTCATCACACCGGTGTGCCAGTGCTCGAGCACGCGGCCTGTGTTGAGCACCAGCGGGTAGCCCTTGTCCGGCAGCTCCGGCGCCGGAGCGAGCTCGGCGGGCACGAAACGGCCGCGGCCGATGGGGAACGTCTCGGCAAAGAGCACCTGCTCGCCCTCGGAGTCCGGGTCCTTGCAGGGGGTGAATTTCCCGTAGGCGCCCAGGGTGGCGTGGCTCAAGTTCGCGTAGAGCGGCGTTACCGCCACCATCTCGTCGAATACCGCCGCCGGGTCGGGGTAGTCCCATTCGTGGCCCAGGCGTGTGGCGATCTCGCCCAGGATCTCCCAGTCCTGACGCGCATCGCCGGGCAGGGCGCGCACCGGCCGGCCGATCTGAACGCGGCGGTCAGTGTTGGTGTAGGTGCCGAGCTTCTCCATGAACGAGCTCGCCGGCAGCACTACGTCGGCGAACTCCGCCGTTTCGGTAAGGAATATGTCCTGAACGGCCAGAAAATCCAGACAAGTGAGCGCCTCGCGCACGCGGTTGACGTCCGGGTCGGAGAGGAACGGGTTCTCGCCCATGCAGTAGAGCGCGCGAATGCGCCCCTCCAGTGCGGCGTGACCGATCTCGGCCGTGGTGAGCCCCGGTCGATCGGAGAGCTCGACGCCCCATTGCGCCTCGAATTTCGCCTTCACGGCCGGGTCGGCCACGGATTGGTAGCTCGGGTAGTACATGGGGATGAGCCCGGCGTCGGAGGCGCCCTGGACGTTGTTCTGCCCACGCAGGGGGTGCAGACCGGTGCCGGGGCGGCCCACGTTGCCGGTGAGCAACGCCAGCGCGATCAGGCAGCGCGCGTTGTTGGTGCCGAAAACGTGCTGGCTGATACCCATGCCCCAGAAGAGCATGGCCGAGCGGGCCTCGCCGAAGGTGCGGGCGAAGCGCACGATCTCCCCGGCGGGCACGCCGGTGTGCTCGGCGGCCATCTCCGGGGTGTAGCGCTCGACGGTCTGGCGCAGCGCCTCGAAGCCCTCGGTGCGCTCGGCGACGAACTCGCGGTCGTACAGCCCCTCGTCGATCAATACGTGCATCACCGCGTTGTAGAAGGCGACATCCGAGCCCGGTTGGAACTGCACATACTGGTGGGCGTAATCGGCAATGCCCGGGCGGCGCACGTTGGCTACCAGGAGCTTCGTGCCGTTGGCCGCCGCCTGCTTCATGAACGTTGCCGCCACCGGATGGTTGGCGGTGGGGTTGCAGCCGGTGACAAGCGCCACGTCCGCCTTGGCGACGTCGCGCACGACATTGGTCACCGCGCCGGAGCCGATGCCCTCGATGAGTGCGTAGACAGACGAGGCGTGGCACAGCCGCGTGCAGTGATCCACGTTGTTGGTGCCGATCACCGCGCGCATGAGCTTCTGGAAGAGATACGCCTCCTCGTTGGAGCCCTTGGCCGAGCCGAAGCCGGCGATGGTGTCGGCGCCATGGCCGTCACGCACCTCGCCCAGGCGGCGGGCGAGGAGATCCAGCGCTTCCTGCCAGCTCGCCTCGCGGAAATGGGGCAGCACCTCGTCGTAGTCGACGATGCCGCCGGGCTTGCGTGGCCCGCTGGAGTCCGGCCGGGAAAAGCCCGACAGCGGTCCCTTGGGGTAGCTGTCGTCGCGGCGGATCAGCGGCTTCGTCAGCCGCTGCGGGTGCTGAGTGTAGTCGAAGCCGTAACGGCCCTTCACGCACAGGCGCTCGGCGTTGGCGGCGCCGTTGCGCCCGCGAGCGTAGAGAATATGATCGTGCTCGTCGACGCCATAGGCGAGGGCGCAGCCCACACCGCAGTAGGGGCAGAGGGTATCCACCTCGCGCACGGCCACGGGTTCGGTGACGGCCGCGGCGGCGTTGAACTGCTTCATGGCTCGTTTCCTCCCACTGCTCGTGGGATGAGCGTGCTGTGGGTGAGCGCGCCGGTGGGGCAGACCGCCACGCACTCGCCGCAGGACACGCAGGTGCTCTCGCCCATGGGGGTGTCCAGGTCGAAAGCGATGCGTGCGTCGTAGCCCTTGCCGGTGCGGGTGATGACGTCGTTGTGCTGGATCTCGTCGCAGCCGCGGATGCAGCGGTCGCAGAGAATGCAGGCCTGGTGGTCGACGGTGATTACCGGCGAGGAGTGGTCCTCCCCCCGGCGTCGCCCGGAGCCGCCGTCGGGCCAGGGAATCTCCGTGATACCTTCGGCCCGGGCGAGGGCGTAGAGGGCATCGTCGCCGGTGGTGAGCTCGCGCCGGCTCACCTCGGGCTGCTCGCTCAGCAGCAACTCGGTGAGCACGCGGCGGTGCTCGATGACCTCGTCGGTGGCCGTCTGAACGGTCATGCCGTCCTCGCAGGGGCGCACGCAGCTCGCCGGCAGGGTGCGCTCGCCGGTGTCCACCGCGCACACGCGGCAGACGCCCACCGGGCGCAGGCGCGGGTCGTGACAGAGCACGGGAATGTCGATACCGATATCGCGTGCCGCCTCCCAGATGGTGGTGCCCGGCGGTACCGTCACCTCGTGGCCGTCGATGGTGAGCGTCAGGCTATCGGTCATGCCGTCTCCCCCCGCAGGCGCCGGACTTCCGGCGCATCCGGGAATTTCTCGAAGAGATCCACCAGCGGCAGCAGCGCCACCTGGCCGAGCCCGCAGATCGAAGTGCGCGCGAGCGTCGCGTTGAGGCGTTTCAGTTCGTCACCGAGCTCGCTGCCTTCGGTGTCGAGGACTGCCTCCACCATCTCCACGGCTTTGTGACTGCCGATACGGCAGGGCACGCACTTGCCACAGCTCTCGTTGCGGAAGAAGCGCACCTGGGCCAGTGCGACGTCGACCAGGTCGCGGCCTTCCCCTACGAACACCAGCGCGCCGGTCCCGAGTCCGCTGCCGGCCTCGCGCAGGGCAGCGAAATCCAGCGGCGTGTGCATCTTCTCCGCTGGCAGGAACGGCGTGGACGCGCCACCGGGGGAGAACGCCCGCAACGCGCGGCCGTCGGCCATGCCACCGGCCTCTGCCAGGATCTCGGATACTGGCGTGCCCCAGGGCACGCAGTAGACGCCGGGCCTGGTCACGTCGCCGCAGACACTCACGTACTTGAGCCCCGTGTGCCCGCCTCGCCCCTGATTGCGCCACCAGTCGGCACCGCGTGCGACGATGGCGGGTACGGCGGCCAGGGTCTCGACGTTGTTGATGAGCGTCGGTTTGCCGTACAGGCCCACGTTGGTTGGAAACGGCGGCTTGTTGCGGGGCTCGCCGCGGCGGTCCTCCAGGGCCTCGAGCAGCGCGGTCTCCTCGCCGAGGATGTAGCCGCCCGGCGAGACGAACAGCTCCACGTCGAATCCGGAGGCGCTGTCCGCCCCCAGCACACCGCGGTCGTAGGCGTTCCCGAGCGCCGCCTGCAAGGCGCGGCGCGCGCGAGTGTACTCGTGGCGCAGATAAATGATGCCCCGGCGGGCGCCGATCACCGCCGCCCCCATGGCCATGCCCTCGATCACCAGGTGGGGTTGGTCCTCGAGAATGGCGCGGTCCTTGAAGGTGCCGGGCTCGCTCTCGTCGGCATTGCAGACGACGTACTTCTCCTCGCCGGCGGCCGCCCGGGTGAACGCCCACTTCTTCCCCGTGGGGAAGGCGGCGCCGCCGAGCCCGGCGAGCTTCACCTCGTCCAAGGTCGCGATCACCGTCTCGATGCGTGCTTCCCGCCCTGCGGTGTCGCCGGCGTCGCCGAGCAGCCACGCCAGCGTCGCGTAGCGCTCGCTCGCGTCGCGGTATGGATCGGTGGGCCAGGGTGGGCCGGGGCGAGCGTCGTTCGCGGTCGCGGACTCGTCGTTCGCAATCAGGGCAGCCACGGCCCGGGGCGCACCGTTGACGGGCTCGTCGTCCAGACTCACCGCCGGAGCGCGGTCGCACTGCCCGAGACAGGAGACCTCCTCGACCGCAACGTTGTCGTAACCGGCTAGGGCGGCACGCACGCGATCACAGTGGTCGGCCCCGCCGCGCAGGCGGCAGACCACGTCACGGCACACCCGTACCCGCCGCGACGGTCCGGGGGACTCGCGGAAGGTCGGATAGAAGCCGCGCAGCCCCTCGAGGCGGTAGAGCGGCGTGCCGGTCTCGGCGGCCAGGTGCCGCAGTGCGGCGTCGTCCACGGCGCCTTTGGCGTGCTGAATGGCCGCCATCCGCCTGAGTAGGTCCATCGTCGCTCGCTCCTCCCGGGCATCCGACGTCGGGATGCCGCTCGTGCCTTTGCGATGCCACGCCCGCCGGTGTAGTCCGCCTCCGCCCCAAAAATAGTCCACACGTCAGGACTGCGCCGCTTGGTCGCGGCAGTCCATTGCCATTATCGCCGCGACATCCAGGCGGGGAGTTTGCCGTGTGCGCCGCCAATGATGACGTGCGCGACAGCCGGTAACGTCAGGCGTTGTACCGCACGGTGGCGCAGCGGCTGACGTCATAGCCGCCGAGCGCAGTGGCGCGTTCGCGGAACGTCGTGCTTTGAACGAATGCCATCAGCCGCTGCATTGGCGCTTCGAAGTAACTGCGCCGGCGCATGGCGAGATCGAAGCGCTCCCGGGCGAGGGGGAGAAAGTCCAGGCCGTGGCGCCGTGCTGCCGCCTCCACGGCGAGTCCGCAGTCGGCACGTCCGTCGCGTACTTCCAGGGCGAGATCGTCCTCGGTCAGGGCCGGCCGCGGAGCGAGGGCGAGCGAACGCGGATCGATACCGGCCGTCTCCAGCAAATGGTGAAAAAGCGTTGCCGCGCCGGCGCCGTGCTGGCGCCGGGCAATGCGCACGCCGGGGCGCTGGAGATCGGCGATGGCGGTGAGGCCAAGCGGGTTGCCCGGTGCCACTACCAGCCCCTGCTCGCGCTCGGCCCATTCGATCATCACCAGGTCGCGCATGCCGCCGAGTCCGAGGCGCACCGGGTCGTTGTAGGCACCGCTCGCCGGATCGAGCACATGCAGGCCCGCGAGCTGGGCGCGTCCGTCGAGCAGTCGCTCCACGCCGTCACCGCTGCCCTGGCAGAGCAGCCCAAGGTCGGCATGACTCTCCCGCAGGGCCCACTCCAGCAGCGGGTCCTGGCTGCCGGCGTAAACCGGCGGGGGCGGGGTGGAGGTGGCGCTGTCCCCTTCCAGGTGGCTCATCACCCACAGATCGATCGCCTGGCGCGGAAACAGCAGCTTACCGGTGATACGAGCGCAGGGGATGGCGTGGTTGCGGGCGAGGTCGTAGACCTTGCGCTCCTTCAATCGCAGATAGTCGGCCACTTCGCGGGTGGTCAGGAACTCGGCCATGGTGCGCAGACCTGCAGGAACAGGCACATATTTCGTCGTTACCTGAAAGATAGCCACGAGCGGTACATCCTGCAGTCATGAACGGGGATGAGTCGCTGGTCGGGAACGCCTTCACGGGTGCACTGAAGCTGCTGCTCTCGCTCGACCCGGCTCTTTTCCGGGTGATTGCGCTGTCGCTGCAGGTGAGCCTCTCGGCGGTCGCCATTGCCACGGCGCTCGCGTTGCCGCTGGGTGCGGCGGTGGCACTGTTCCGTTTCCCCGGGCGCGGGTTGGTGGTCGTGGCGCTGAACGCCCTGATGGGGCTGCCCCCGGTGGTGGTGGGGCTCGCGGTTTATCTTCTGCTCTCGCGGGCCGGGCCGCTGGGGGCGGCGGGGTTGCTGTTCACGCCGTCGGCCATGGTGATTGCCCAGTGCGTGCTGGTGCTGCCCATCGTGGCGGCGCTTACGCGCCAAACGGTCTCCGACTTGTGGGAGGAGTACCACGAGCAGCTCCAGTCTCTGGGCTCGAGTCGGGCGCGGGCCATTCCCACCCTGCTGTGGGATGGCCGTTTCCGGCTCATCACGGCGGTGCTGGCGGGCTTCGGGCGTGCCAGCGCGGAGGTGGGCGCGGTGCTCATCGTCGGCGGCAACATCGACGGGTTCACGCGGGTGATGACCACCTCCATCGCCCTGGAGACGAGCAAGGGCAACCTCGGGATCGCCATGGCGCTCGGCATCGTGCTGCTGGCGCTGATCGGCGTGATCAACGGCCTCGCCTACGGCATCGGCGAGCTCGCGCGGAGGCACTACGGATGAGCACGCTCGACGACGGCTTTCTGCCCCTGGCGCTGGAGGGCGTAGCCTTTGAACGCAACGGTATGCGGTTGCTGGATGCGGTCTCGCTGGTGCTGCCGGCGCGGCGGCGCACACTCGTCATGGGCCCCAATGGCGCCGGCAAGAGCCTGCTCATGCGTGTCTGCCACGGCCTGCTCGTGCCCACCGGCGGCACCCTGCGCTGGGGCAACGGCCATCGCCCTTCTTCCCGCGAGATCCGGCGCCGGCAGGCGATGGTCTTTCAGCGCCCGGTGTTGCTGCGCCGCTCGGTGCTCGGCAACGTCACCTACGCGTTATCGCTGCGGGCGACGCCGCCGCGGGAGCGGCGCGAGCACGCCATGGCCGCCCTCGAGCTCTTCGGGCTCGAGCACTTCGCGCGGCGCTCCGCGCGGGCGCTCTCCGGCGGCGAGCAGCAGCGCCTCGCGCTCGCCCGGGCGTGGGTGCTGCGCCCGGAGATCCTCTTCCTCGACGAGCCCACGGCGTCCCTGGATCCTGCTTCCGCCGCGGCGGTGGAGGACGCCGTTGTCCGCTTCCACGAGCGCGGCACGAGCGTGGTGATGGCGACCCACGATCTCGCCCAGGCGCGCCGGCTCGCCGAGGACGTGCTCTTCGTTTGCGGCGGTCGGGTACTGGAGCACGTGCCCGCGGCGACATTCTTCGCCGAGCCGCGAACGCCCCAGGCACAGGGGTTCATCCGCGGCGAGCTGGTTCACTGAGTCGAAAGATCCAAGTTCAAAGTTCAAAGTTCAAAGTTCAAAGGCAAAAGGCAAAAGGCAAAAGGCAAAAGGCAAAAGGCAAAAGACGGAAGACGGAAGACGGAAGACGGAAGACGGAAGACGGAAGACGGAAGACGGAAGACGGAAGACGGAAGACGGAAGCGGGAGAGGCTGTCATGCAGCGTTGGATCGTGCTCGTCGGCGTCGCGGCCCTGGTCGCCACCGCGGGCGTTCAGGCCCGGGACGACAAGGCGTTCGTGCTCGCCTCCACCACTTCGACGCAGAGCTCCGGGCTCTTCGACCACCTCATCCCCAAGTTCGAGGCGAGCACGGGGATCGATGTGCGCGTGGTCGCCGTGGGCACCGGCCAGGCACTCACTCTCGGCCGCCGCGGTGACGCCAGCGCGCTGCTGGTGCACGCCCCGGCGGCGGAGAAGCAGTTCATGGCGGAGGGCCACGGCGTCGACCGGGTGGCGGTGATGCACAACGACTTCGTCGTGGTGGGGCCGGCGGACGACCCTGCCGGCGTCGCCGGGGCCGGGACGGCCTCGGAGGCGTTCAGCCGGATCGCCGAATCCGGGGCGCCGTTCGCCTCGCGGGGCGACGACAGCGGCACCCACAAGAAGGAGCGCGCCATCTGGGAGGCCGCCGCGGACGATCCCGGCGGCGGCTGGTACCGCGAGCTCGGCAAGGGCATGGGGGCGACGCTCAACACCGCCGCTGCCATGGACGCCTACGTCCTCACCGATCGCGGGACCTGGATCAGCTTCAACAATCGCCAGAACCTGGCGATCGTCCACGAGGGCGACGAGATGTTGTTCAACCCCTACCACAGCATGCTGGTGAACCCGGAGCGCCACGACGGCGTGCGCCATGGCCTTGCCCGGCGTTGGCAGCAATGGCTCGTCTCGCCCGAAGGGCAGGCGCTCATCGCGGACCATCGCCTCAAGGGCCAGCAGCTCTTCCATCCGGACGCCCAATAATGGCGTAGCCCGGGGACGCTGCCGCATCATGGTTGCAAAGGTATGCTGTCGATGGTGAGGGAGACGTCCATGACCGTCGCGGTTCTGGTGGGCACCCGGAAAGGGCTCTTCATCGCCCGTAGCGATGCTGCGCGCGAGAGCTGGCGCGTGGAAGGGCCGCATATGGCCGGCTACGAGATCCAGGCCGCCTGGCTCGACCCGCGCGATCCCCGGTGCGGCTACGCGGCGGCCCATCATCCGGTGTGGGGTATCCACGTCCACCGCAGCGACGACGCGGGGCATAGCTGGCAGCCTCTGCCGGATGTCCCCCGCCACTGTGAGGAGGACGACGACCCGGCGAGCCTGCGCATGATCTGGAGCCTGGCGCCGGGGGCGGAGTCCGAGCCGGAAACCCTGTACGCCGGCATCGAGCCGCCGGGCCTGTTCGTCAGCCGCGACGGCGGCGGGCGCTGGGAACCGCTGCCCGGCTTCAACGAGCACCCGGACCGCGCCACCTGGAGCCCGGCCAAGGGCGGTCTCGCCGTGCACTCCCCGAGCGTCGACCCGCAGCACCCGGAACGATTGGTGGTCGCCCTCTCCGCCGGCGGCGTCTACCGCACGGGCGACGGCGGCGGGACCTGGCAGGCCTGTAACCGCGGCGTTCGTGCCCCTTACCTGGCCGGTGATGCGCCGGAAAGCGGCCATTGCGTGCACCGCGTGCTCCGTCATCCAGCACGGCCGCAGAGGCTCTACCAGCAGAGCCATAATGGCACCTACGTCAGCGACGATACGGGCGACCATTGGCACGAGATCACCGCAGGGCTGCCCAGCGACTTCGGCTACGCCCTTGCCACCGACCCGCGCGATCCGGACACGGTCTATACCGTGCCCGAGCAGAGCAGTCAGCTCCGCGCCACCGTCGACGGGCGCCTGCGGGTCTATCGCAGCCGGGATGCCGGCGAGACGTGGACGGCCCTCACCGAGGGCCTGCCCCAGGAGAACGTCTTCGTCACCATCCTGCGCGACGGACTCGACAGCGACGACCTGGCCCCGCTCGGACTGTATCTCGGGACTTCCAGCGGGCATCTCTTCACGAGCCGCGACGGTGGGGACATCTGGGCGCTGGTGGCGGGGTTTCTGCCGGGAATTCTCAGTGTGCGGGCGCAAGCGCTGTGACAGGAGGTGGCATGGGTCGTCGCGTGGTGTGCAACGCGCTCGTCGAGATCAACGTCGTGCGGGTTGCGGCGCCGTGCCGGGGTGGCCGGGCGGTAGCCCGTTGCCGGACACGCCGTGAATACGTCCCTGTAGGCTCGTATGCAGCGTCCCTGCTGCATACGGTCCGTCAACGGGCTACCGCCCGGCCGCTTGCCACCCTTGTGCCACCCTGCAACCGGCGCGTTGCACACCACGCGACGCAGGCCGTGCCGCTGGCTTGTCTGTGGCATCGGCATGGTGAGGACCCGCATTGCCGGTGGCGTCTCGGTAGGTCGGCGAGCGCGAAGCGCTGGCCGACATCCCACGCATCGGGGTGTCGGTCGCCAGGCGCGATTTTCGTAGATCGGCGAGCGCTAAGCGCTGGCCGACGTTCCTCGTACGGGAATGCCGGCTGCCAGATGCAGCCGCAAGTCCGGAGGGCCTCGACAGAACGCTCACGTACAGCCCAGGTCGTGCCCCGACGTCGGGGAATGCCGGTTACCTCGCCGATTGCGCCGCCAATGCCCAGGGGTGGCTCATGACCAGCGCCGACATCGTGCACCTCCTCGGCGCCAGCGGCGGCGTCGTCTGCGCTGTGGGCGCCGGGGGCAAGAAGACCACCCTCTACCGCCTCGCCCGCCTGCACCCGGGGCGCGTGGCGCTCACTGCCTCCGTGTTCGCCGCGCCGCCGCCGCGCCGGGTCGTGGGCGCGCGCGTGTTCGAGCCGGAGACGGAGCTGGATGACGCGGTTCTCGCCGCCGCCGGCAGTCATCGCCGTGTGGCCTACGCTCACCCCTCGGACAAGCCCGGTCGCAACGCGGGCGTCGCGACCGACCGTATCGCCGAGCTCCACCGCGCGGGCGGGTTCGAGGTGACCCTGGTCAAGGCGGACGGCGCGCGCATGCGCGGTATCAAGGCCCCGGGAGAAGGCGAGCCGCAGCTGGTGCCGGGCACCGTCACCGTGTTGCATCTCACCTCCGCGGCGGTGCTCGGCCAGCCCCTGGACGAGCGTGTCGCCCACCGTCCCGAGCGTCTCGCCGCCCTGGTGGGCGCGGACCTTGGTGAGACCCTCACGCCTATGCATCTCGCCCGCCTGCTCGCGAGCCCCGACGGCGCCTGGCGCGGCGTGGGCGAGGCGCGGCTGATCCCGGTGATCAATCAGGTGGATGCGGCGGACCGGCTCGCGCCGGCGCGGGAGGCGGCGGAGCGTGCGCTAGCCGAGTGTTCCCGGCTGGAGGCGGTGGTGCTCGCCGCCATGCGCCGGGACGATCCCATCGTGGAGGTGGTGCGATGAGCGCGCGCAACCGGGTTTGTTACCATTGTGGACAACAGGCCCGAGTGGGAAGGCGAGAGTCATGAATGCGGTGTCCGTCCGGATTCCCGCTGCCCTGCACCCGTTCACCGGCGGTGAGAGCGAGCTCACCGTGGAGGCGGCGTCCGTCGGCGAGGCCCTGTCCGCCGTGGGGCGCCGCCACGAGGCGCTGCTGCCGCGCATCCTCACCCGCGGGGGCCGCCTGCGGCCGTACGTGAACGTCTTCCTCGACGATCAGGACATCCGCTCCCTCGACGGGCTCGATACCCCGCTCGCCGGGCATCGGACGCTCATCGTCATGCCGTCGGTGGCTGGCGGATGAGCGCGCTGGAGCGCCAGCTCGCGCGGCTGCGCGAGCGCATCCCCGAGATCGATGCCGCCGAGGCGGCGGCGCGGGTGGAGCAGGGCGCGCTGCTCATCGACGTGCGCGAGGCCGACGAGCTCGCCGAGGGCGCGCCCGAGGGGAGCCGCCATGTCCCGCGGGGTCAGCTCGAGCTCCGGATCGCCAGCGTCGCCCCCGACGTCGATACCCCGTTGGTGCTCATGTGCGCCGGCGGGACGCGCTCACTGCTCGCCGCCGATGCCCTGCAAACGCTGGGCTATCGCCGGGTCGCGAACCTCGCCGGCGGTTTCAAGGTGTGGAAGGACGCGGGGCTGCCGGTGCGCATGCCGCCTGCGGCAGCCGGTGACGATCTGCGCCAGCGCTACGCCCGCCAGATCAACCTGCCCGAGGTGGGCGAGGCGGGGCAGGCCCGGCTCGCCGAGGCCCGGGTGCTCGTCATCGGGGCCGGCGGGCTCGGCTCGCCGGCGGCGCTCTACCTCGCCGCCGCCGGGGTCGGCACCCTGGGCATGGTGGATGACGACGTCGTCGACCGCAGCAACCTCCAGCGCCAGGTCCTCCACGCCGAGGCGCGGGTGGGGATGCCCAAGGTCTACTCGGCCCAGGCGACGCTCCGCGGCCTGAACCCCGGCCTGCGCTTCGTCCCCCACGCAGTGCGGCTCACCGCGGACAACGCGGAGCAGCTGGTGAGCGACTACGACCTGGTGCTCGACGGCTCGGACAACTTCGCCACGCGCTACGCTCTGAACGATGCTTGCGTCCCGCGCGGCATCCCGCTCCTGCATGCCGCGGTCTATCGCTTCGAGGGCCAGGCGAGCGTCGTCTGGCCGGCCCGTGGCGGGCCCTGCTACCGCTGCCTGTTTCCGGAGCCACCGCCGGCGGAGCTGGCGCCGTCGTGTGCCGAGGCGGGCGTGCTCGGTGTGCTGCCCGGGCTGCTCGGCATGATCCAGGCCACCGAGGCGCTCAAGATCCTGCTCGACCTCGGTGAAGTTCCGCTAGGCCGGTTGCTGTGCGTGGACGCCCTGCGCTCGGAGTATCGAAGCCTGCAGGTCTTCCGGGACCCGGCGTGCTCCGTGTGCGGCAAGGCGGCCAATGCCCCGGTCGAGGCCGCGCCATGACCGACGCACCCGCCAGTGATGTGACGGCAGTGATTCTCGCCGGCGGGCGTGCCACCCGCATGGGCGGCGAGGATAAGGGCCTGATCCCGCTTGCCGGCCGTCCCATGATCGAGCACGTCCTCGCCGCCATTCGACCTCAGGTCGGCGAGGTGCTCATCAACGCCAACCGGAGTTGGTCGGCCTACGAAGCCTACGGCCACCCGGTAGTGGCGGACGATGTCACCGACTTCCCCGGGCCGTTGGCGGGCATGGCGGCGGGGCTCGCCACCTGCGCGACGCCGCTGGCGCTGTTCCTGCCCTGCGATGGCCCGCTGGTGCCGCGGGATCTGGTTGGCCGACTGTACGGCGCGCTGACCGCGAACGGTGCACAGGGAGCGGTCGCCCATGACGGCGAGCGGCTGCAACCGGTGCACGCCCTCCTCCAGCGGGAGCTGCTCGGCTCGCTGCGCGCCTTCCTTGCCGACGGCGGCCGGAAGGTGGCCCAGTGGTACGAAACGTTCGACACCACCGAGGTGGACTTCTCCGACCACCGCGAGCTGTTCATGAACGTCAACACGCCCGATGAGCGCGATGCCCTCGCCGCGCGCCTGGCAGCGGAGCGGCACGGTCCATGAACGAGTCACGGCGCAACCACGGCTGCGGCAGCCACGATGCCGGCGCGCTGAGGCTGGAGGAGGCGCTCGCGCGCCTGCGCGAGTTGCTCACGCCCATCAGCGATACCCACCAGTTGGCGGTACGGGACGCGCTGGGTCGTGTGCTCGGTGAGGACATCCACTCGCCGCACGACGTGCCGGCGCACGACAATTCGGCCATGGACGGCTACGCAGTGCGCCACGCCGACGCCGAAGCGGCGGCGGGCGACGGGCTGCGGCTAGTGGGCAGCGCCTTCGCCGGCCATCCCTTCGCGGGTGAGCTCGGCGCGGGCGAGTGCGTGCGGATCATGACCGGCGGCGTCGTCCCGGCCGGGGCGGATACCGTGGTCATGCAGGAGCACGCGCGGGTTGCCGACGAGCGGGTGATCGTCGAACGTTGGCCGCGGGCCGGCGAGCACGTGCGCCGCGCCGGCGAGGATCTCGCCCGCGGGGGCATCGTGCTGGCCGCCGGCCGCCGCCTGAGCGCTGCCGATCTGGGGCTGCTCGCCTCGGTGGGTATTCCCGAGGTGGCCGTGCGCCGCGTGCCCCGGGTGGCGTTCTTCTCCACCGGCGACGAGCTCAGGTCACTGGGCGAGCCGCTCGGTCCCGGCGAGATCCACGACAGCAATCGCTACACCCTGTTCGGCATGCTCACCCGCCTCGGTGTCGAGGTTCGCGATCTGGGCGTCGTGGCCGACGAGCGTGATGCCGTGCGGACGGCGCTCGACAGCGCCGCGCGGCAGGCGGACGTGGTGATTACCACCGGCGGGGTGTCGGTGGGCGAGGCGGATTATCTCACCGAGCTCCTGGCGGAAGTGGGCGAGGTCGGGTTCTGGGCCGTGGCGGTGAAACCCGGCCGGCCGCTCGCCCATGGCCGGATCGGTGAGGCCGCGTACTTCGGCCTCGCGGGCAATCCGGTCTCGGCGATGGTGACGTTCCACCAGATCGTGGTGCCGGCGCTGCGACACCTCGCCGGTGAAGCGCCGCGGCCACCGCGTCGCTTTCGCGTGCGCTGCCAGCAAGGCCTGCGCAAACGCCCCGGGCGGCTCGAGTTCCAGCGCGGTGTGCTGGTGCCGGGCGCCGACGGCGAAACCGAGGTCCGCCCGTTGGCGCAGCAGGGCTCCGGCGTGCTGCGCTCCATGAGCGAGGCGCACTGCTTCATCGTCCTGCCGTTCGACGGTGAGGACGTTCAGGCTGGCGAGCGGGTCGAGGTTGAACCCTTCGACGCTGTGCTGAGCGGCTGAGTATCGCTCACTCCAGGTGGATCTCGCCGTCCACCTCGTGGCGGATCCGCAAGCCTTCCACCTCCAGCGTTACCCGTACCGGCAGGTGCTCATCCCCTTTGAGACGGCCCTCGGCCACGGCCTCGCGCACGGCGGTCTCGATCTCCCGCTGCGAGGTGACGCCCACGCGCTTGAGGAACTTGCGCACGCTCATGTTGAGGCTTTCCTCGTCCATCACGCCGGCTCCCAGTTCGAACACGAATGAAGTCACCTTTCAGGGTAGGAGGCTCCGGGCGTTGCGTCACGACAGGCAATCGCCGATCGCGGACGCGAGCCATCGAAACAACCATGCCGACGGAATGTGTGGCCGGCGTTCGCGGGTGGCTCGGTGTCACCGGCGATGGCGGACTGGGTCTTTTCGTGTTGCACTGCGGGCAATATGAAACAGCATCTGACGAAATCGGACGAGCGTGCTCTTGCGACGGCCGGGAGTGAATCCCGCTTTTGGCGGGTGGCGCGGTGGGGAATGGCGTTGTTGCCTTTGTTCTGGGTCGTCACGGCTGCAGGGGAGTTGTCGGCCGCCCATCGGCTGGTGGCCACCTACCACGGCTACTCACCGTGGCAGCTCATCGGACTTTGGTATGCCCCGGACGCGGCGGAGACGTACACCGGCCTGGAGCTGCTCGCGGTCAAGCGTGTCGAAGCTGCGATGTGGCGGCTGATTGTGGCGTTCGTGTTCGGTGGATTTGGTGTCGCGGTACTGATGGATCTGAGGCGGAAGAAACGCCTCTACTTACTTCTTTATTCCAATGGGCTGATTGACGGAGAGAAGAAACAGGAGAATCCTGGCCGTGAATAGGCAGCCGGATCTGCAAACCCCAAGACTGCACCTCAGGCCGTTCCAGCGCGACGACGCTTCCTGGGTTCAGCAGCTTGCGGGCGACGAGCGTGTCGCCGATGTAACGGCGAGCATTCCACACCCGTATCCCCTGGAGGCCGCCGAAGCGTGGATCGCCACGCACGAGCAGGAATGGGCAGGCGGTAGCGGCATCATTTATGCGATCATCGGCAAGGCGGATGGGGTCCCCGTGGGTACCGTCAGTATCACGAATATCGGTCGCGGCAGCGGTGAGCTTGGCTATTGGCTCGGGGTGCCTTACTGGGGGCTTGGCTACTGCACGGAAGCGGCGAGAGCGCTCGTTCGGTTTGCGGCACAGTCTTGTGGTGTGCGCGAATTGTCCGCACGGCATGTCACACGCAATCCCGCCTCCGGAAGAGTGCTCCGCAAGGTTGGTTTCGTGCATCGCGACCAGTCGGTGGCGGCGTGCGGATATCGCCAAAATGTGGAGCCGATAGAGAACTACGTGCTTGAAACGCGAAATATCGTCGATATCTAGGCCCCAGGAGGAGGCATTTTCAGCCCAGGGAGGAAACGGTGACGACCGGCGGCTGGTACGACACATTCGCGCCATTTTACGATTTCGGCACACTGGGCGACTGCTTCTATCGCAAGGCTCGGAAATCGGCGATCTCGGAGCTCGCGTTGCGCCCGGGTGCGACGGTTTTCGATGTCTTCTGCGGTACCGGCACCAATTTTTCCTTGATCCGCAAGCAAATCGGAAAAGATGGCGATATCGTGGGTATCGACGGTTCCGATGGCATGCTGGCCCGTGCACGGGCGCGCGGTGAACGGCTCGGGCTGGCGGATACGGCGCTATCGCTCGTTCGTGCGGATCTCGCGAGCCGGGACGGTATCGAGCGGCTCCGTGCGGCGATTAGGGACGTACGGCCGGGCCATTTTCTGTTTACGCTCGGTCTGACGTGCCTGAGCAACTGGCGGACGTTCCTTGGCGAGATCATGGACATCGCGCCGGACGGCGCCCGTTTGTCCATCATGGACGTCTACAGCAGGCGGTTGACACTCGGGGCGCGTCTAATCAATTGGGTCGGCGCGGCGGATTGTCGTCGCCCCGTCTGGGAGGAACTGGTGCGCCGGGGGGAAGGGGTCGCCTGGCGTGAGTTCCGTCCGTTCAAGGTACTGGATGTATCGGTCTTCGTGGCCAGTGGCACCAAAGCCGCCGGCACACGGTAGCGTGGCCGGTCCGTTTGATGGGGGAAATACTAACCTTGCAGGAAATATTGTCAGGTCTCAGCGCCACTGCGCGGCGGCTCGGCAAGGCGCGTGAGCGCCGGCGT